>JANMMR010000202.1:0-15089 GCA_031373455.1 Rhodoferax sp. | reverse complement strand
GACATAGGGACGCCGACCGCACTACCCCTTGCTCGTATATCTGAGGGAGAATTTGTCGAGAAGTGAATTTAGCCCAAATCTTTGCTGGTGATCAGAAGTCGGGTAATGCGGCAATACGCATTTTGAAAAGCCGGAAAATGCAATGCAGGTGTTTTTGGTTTCATCAAAATCGAAGGGGATAAATTGTTTGAAAAACTGGCAATTCTGGTGCTCGGTTGGCTGTTGGGACTTTTAGCTCCAGTCATAACCGACCTGATCCGAAGTCGTCGTGAAAATGAGCTTGGGCGTCAAGCGGCGCTCAGTGAACTGGGTGAGCTTGGGAACACGCTGGCCCTTGCGGCGTTTACCGTCCGGGCGGATCAAGGGTCTTTGGATAGAAAATTCCTTGAGTGGATTAAATCCGACATGGAGCGATTCTCAATTTCAACCGAATTGCAAGGAGTGACTCTAAGTCTCCGTCAATTCGTTGCCATGACTGATGCGGAACTGGTTCAACTAAGTGCGGCGAGCTCCCAGAAGCCGAACAAGGCGACAATGCTTCAGCGCTATTCCGCTCCGCTCTTGGACTCTCGAGTAAATTCGCTTTGGTCATTTGAAACTTCTTTCCAGAGAAAACTTTTGGAAATTAAGCATCACATGGCACTTCTTGACGACTTGGTTGATCGGTCGCGCAAGTACTTTGACTTGACGTTTACAAAACTTGACGGCGACAACCATCGATTGGTTGCAGAAAATCACAAGCAGACTTGCTATGAATATGGACGCCGAGCTGAATTGCTCGTTGGAAAGATTCGATCGCTGTAAGCGAAGTTTTACGGGTTCGAGTTTCTGCACCGATCGGGTTTTATTCTTCGCCGCCAGCCATGCGCCCCGCCGTCCCGACGATTTGTGGCGCCAGTGAACGCGATAGCGTGAGCGCCTGCGACTTATGAGGAGCGGCGGCGGGGCGCTTGGCTGGCGGCCAGCGGCGCATCAAAAAATACTCGACCAGCTTGGCCGTTGAATTAGGCAATTATCCGATAAAACTCCATATAAAAATATGGCAATTAATCCATCTATTTGATATCATCGAAACATGACTTCAGCAAGATTTGACTGGAACGAGGCGAAGAATGCGGCAAATCTGGAGAAGCACAAGGTGTCTTTTCAGGATGCGCAAATCGCGTTTCTGGATCCACAACGGGTCATCGCCCGGGATCTCGATCACAGCGAAACGGAAGAGCGGTTCTACTGTTTTGGCAAAGTCGCAGGCGGCGTGCTCACGGTCAGGTTCACTCACCGGGGCAGCCTGATTCGAATCATTGGCGCAGGTTACTGGCGCAAAGGAAAGCAGGTTTATGACAAAGAAAATCACTTACACGGATGAGCCCTTGGGCGAGGTGGAGGTTGTCCGCGATTTTTTGCCGTCGCCAGCCGAGCTGGCTTTTCGGGAAGAGGGCGTCAAGGTCACGCTGGCTTTGAGCAAAAGCAGCGTTGATTTTTTCAAAAATGAAGCCTCCAAACACCAGACGCAATACCAGCGGATGATCCGGCGCCTGCTGGATTCTTACGTCGAAGCACAAGCGCAGAGCCTCACGGTGAAGTTGTCATCGCAAACTGCGAGAGCGCAGGCGGCCAAAAAGCGGCCGTTAAGCAAACGCGCCGCAGCTTAAGGTGGCAAGCGATTGATTGAGTGCTTTGCCGTTTTTTTGACCTGGCGTTTCATTGGCCGGGTTTGCATCCTTCGCAGTTGGGGGCTAGACTGGCCTGCCCAAAACCTATTGCGAGAAAACTATGAAACTGGCAACTTATTTGGCAATTTCCGGCGTTGTGGCCCTGCTGTTTGGTCTGGCATTCCTGCTGCTGCCTGAGATCGCGCTGAAGCAGTATGGCATTCCTGCGGGTCCACACAATGTGATGGAGGCGCGGTATTTTGGCGGGACATTGGTGGCGTATGGGCTGGTTCTGTGGCTCGGGCGAGGCCTGCGTGATGACGCGGCGCAGCGCGTTATGCTCCAGGCCGGTGTGGCTGGCAACGCCATCGGCGCCATCGTTTCCGGCCACGCGGCCACTACCGGCTTGCAGAACCAGATGGCGTGGGGGTCAGTGCTCCTCTACGCCGTGCTGCTTGCTGGCAACCTCTACTACCTGTCGTCGCCAGCGCGGCGCCAGTGATTTCGAATCGCGGATGCACGTGCCACCCGTATTTGAAGGTGGTTGCCTGTGTGGAAAGGTAAGGTTCCGCGCAATCCAAGCGCCGCTGCGCACATTGGTCTGCCACTGCACGTTCTGCCAGCGGATGACCGGCTCCTCGTCGTATGCCGAGTCTTTGTTTCCGATCGACGCGGTTGCATTCAACGGCGGCGAGACGCGGACGTACGAGCACACATCAGATGGAAGCGGGAAGAAGGTCTATGTTGAGTTTTGCCCTCATTGCGGCACGACTCTCGGGCTCACGTTTGAACGCTGGCCCGATCTGCGGGCGGTCTCGCGCGGCTGTTTTGACAACCCCGGGGAGGTAGAGGTCACAGCCAACATATGGACCCGTTCTGCGCAGTCCGGAGTCGCCTTGCCGGCGGGCATTGACTGCTTTTCCACGGCCAGAACAACGCTTGATGGCCAGCCACAGGCGCCCACTAGGCACGCAGCCCCCGTCATGGCTCACGGTGAAAACGCTGCCCAACCGTTCCCATAACGCGTCGCCCCAAGGCGTGAAAACTGATCGATGGCGGGGCTGTCGGGGAATCGCCCCTAGTCCCATGTCCGGCATCTGTTGTAGGGCGAATGCATCCCGTGCCAACATTGAATCTGAGTCATCAACGCTCGAACCGTTGACAGCCCTGCAATTTCCCCTCGCCAAACACTTCTGCCGTCAGTCAAGGGCCCCGCCGTCCCGACGATTTGTGGCGCCAGTGAACGCGATAGCGTTCGCGCCTGCGACTTATGAGGAGCGGCGGCGGGGCGCTTGGCTGGCGGCTGGCGGCGCATCAAAAAATCACGACACGAATTGGCCGTTGACTTTGCACCGCAAAAGCCGAAGAGCCGAAAAAGCCCGAAGTCCGCTACCCCACCAACCCCTGCAACTTCGCAAACTGCAGCAACATGATGGTTTTGGCATCCACGATCTCACCTTTGCCAATCATTTCCATAGCAGCGTCGAGCGACAGCTCCAGCACCTCGATGTCTTCACCTTCATGCGGGTGCCCGCCACCGTCAGACACCTTGTCGCGCGCCGAATATTCACCGACGAAGAAGTAGAGGCGTTCGGTCACCGAGCCGGGGCTCATGTAGGCCTCGAACACCTTGCGCACCTGGCTTACCACGTAGCCGGTTTCTTCTTCGGTTTCGCGTTTGACGCAGGTCTCGGGGTCGTCCTGGTCCAGCAGGCCGGCGCAGGCTTCGACCATCATGCCGCTGGTGTTGCCGTTCACGTAGGTGGGGAAGCGGAACTGGCGCGTGAGGATCACCGTTTTTTGTGCGCGGTTGTAGAGCAGGATGGTCGCGCCGTTGCCGCGGTCATAGGTCTCGCGGTACTGGCGCTGCCAGCTGCCGTCTCGGCGCTTCAAGTCAAAGGCGGTGGTTTTGAGCGTGTACCAGTTGTCGCTGAGCAGCTTCTCCTCAACGATGCGGATGGAGTCGCTCATGCGGGAACCCTGTGTAATTTTACGCAACAAGCCGCAGCTTGGGGGCTCAGGCTTTGCGGGGTTTCACCAGTGACGCGGCCAGCTTGGCGTGTTTGCGCGCCACATCCACATTGGCGTCGTAGACCAGGGCCACACCCATGCGGCGTTTCACATAACTTTCGGGTTTGCCGAAGAGGCGGATGTCGGAGTTGGGCACGCGCAGGGCTTCGTCCACGCCGTCAAATTCGATGCCTTTGGCGTCGACCCGGCCGTAAATCACGGCGCTGGCGCCCGGGCAACGCAAGGAGGTATTGACCGGCAAGCCGAGAATGGCGCGCGCGTGCAGCTCGAATTCGTTTTGCCACTGCGAGCACAGCGTCACCATGCCGGTGTCGTGCGGGCGCGGGCTGACTTCGCTGAACCACACGTCTTCGCCTTTCACAAACAGCTCCACGCCAAAAAGACCCAGGCCGCCCGGTTTGCCGTCTGCGCCCATGCCCAGGTTGTCGGTGACGGCTTTGGCGATGGCGCCGGCACGCAGCGAGGCCACCGGGTGCATGCGCTGCGGCTGCCAGCTCTCCACGTAATCGCCGCCCACCTGCACGTGGCCGATTGGCTCGCAAAAATGGGTTTCCACCTGGCCGCCGGCGCCCAGGGCACGCACCGTGAGCAGGGTGATTTCGTAGTCGAAATCAATCACGCCTTCCACGATCACGCGGCCGCCCTGCACGCGGCCACCGGCCTGCGCGTAGTCCCAGGCGGCTTGCAAATCTTCAGGGCCGTTGATGCGGCTTTGGCCCTTGCCGGAGCTGCTCATCACCGGTTTGACGATGCACGGATAACCGATGCCAAAACTCGAGGTGCTGCTGCCTGTGCCTTCAATGGCGGCCTGCATCTCGTCGAAGGAGTCGCAAAACTCGTAGGGGCTGGTGGGCAGCCGCAGGGTTTCAGCCGCCAGGCGGCGAATGCCCTCGCGGTCCATCGTCAGGCGCGCGGCGCGGGCGGTTGGGACAACCTTCACCCTGCCTTCGGCTTCCAGCAATTGCAGCACGGGCGTGGCAATGGCTTCGATCTCGGGCACCACGATGTGCGGGCGCTCGGCCTCGATCAGGGCCTTGAGCTGCACCGCGTCGCTCATGGTGATGGTGCGGGCGTGGTGGGCCACCTGGTGGCCCGGCGCGTTGTCGTAGCGGTCAACCGCAATCGTCTCAACCCCCAGGCGCTGCAGTGCAATCAAGACTTCTTTGCCGAGTTCGCCGGAACCCAGCAGCATCACTTTGGTGGCGGAAGGTGACAGGGGTGTTCCAAGAGTGGTCATGGGGAGCAGTTGAGGTGGAGCCGGCGTCGCGGTTGATTGGGAGAATTTACCGCAGTTTCCACGGGTTTCACGGCGCGGGCTGCAATATTGGCTGGCCGCGCTGCGCCAGCGCCATGCGCTCGAGTTCGCTGGCCGGCATGGGGCGGGCAAACAGGTAGCCCTGGCCGTAATCGCAGCCGGCCTGTTGCAGCAGTTCACGCTGCAGCCTGGTCTCGATGCCTTCGGCAATCACCTTCAGACCCAGGGCGTGGGCCATCACGATGATCGCCTTGCACAGCGCCAGGTCTGTGGACGCAGGCGCCAGATGGCGCACAAACTGGCGGTCGATCTTGATGTAGTCGATGTCGAATTTTTGCAAATAGGACAGCGCCGAATAACCAGTGCCAAAGTCGTCCAGCGACACCTGGATGCCCGCGTCCCGCAGCTGCAGCAGCTTGTGGCTCACCTGCGCGCTGGCGTCGAGCAGCAGGCCTTCGGTGATCTCGACCGCGATGGCCGAGCCGGGCAGCCCCAGGGCGGCCAGCTGCTCAAGCCAGGCGCTGTGCCCGTCGCCGATATGGTGGAATTGCACCGGCGACTTGTTGACGCTGATCTGAAACTGGGGATCCAAGGAGCCGCGCCACTGGCAGACCTGGCGGGCCACCTGGTCGAACGCCCAGTTGCCCATGTCCACAATGACGCCGCTGGCCTCGGCGATGGGGATGAACTCCGCCGGGCTGATCAACCCCCGAACAGGGTGCTGCCAGCGCATCAGGGCTTCGGCCTTGTGGATGCTGCCGCTGGCCAGCTCAATGATGGGCTGGTAAACCATGGTGAACTGCTGCAAGGCCAGCCCGGCGCGCAGGTCCTGGGTCAGGCGCAGGCGTTTTTGAGCGGCCTCCTGCAGCATGGGCGTGAAAAAGCTGAAGCGGTTTCTGCCCGCGCCCTTGGCCACGTAGAGCGCCTGGTCGGCGTTCTTGAACAGGCTTTCGACCGCTGTGCCATCGAGCGGGTACATCGTGATGCCGACGCTGGCCGACACAAAAACCTGCTCGTCGCCGAGCTGGAAAACGGTGGCCATGGCATTGAGGATGCCCTGGATGATGCGCTCCATGTGCGGGGCGTCTTTCATGTCCGGCAACACGACCGTGAATTCGTCACCGCCCATGCGCGCCACTGTGTCCGACTCGCGCACGCAGGCGCAAATGCGCCGCGCGGCCTCGACCAGCAGAAGGTCGCCCTTGTCATGGCCCAGGGTGTCGTTGACTTCCTTGAAATGATCCAGGTCGATGAAGAGTATGGCCAAATTCAGGCCGTCGCGGCGGCATTTCTTGATGTCCTGCTCGAGCCGGTCGCGCAGCATGCGGCGGTTGGGCAAGCCGGTCAACGCGTCAAAGTTGGCCTGTTTCCAGATCAAGGCCTCGGATTGCTTGCGCCCGGTGATGTCGGTGTGGGTGCCGATCATCCGCAACGGCTTGCCTTCGCTGTCGCGGGCGATGACAGCGCCGCGCGCCAGAATCCATTTGTAGCTGCCGTCCTTGCAGCGGATGCGGTGCTCGTTGATGTAGGTCGGGGTCAATCCGTCAAAATGCGCCTGGCGGTCGCGCAGCATCTGCTCCAGGTCATCGGGGTGGGTGCGGGTGTCGGAGGCGTCGGCGCGGTTTTCCATTTCGCCGGGTTCGTAGCCATACATTTCAACGTAACGGGTGGAGTAGACCTCGACGCCCGTCTGGACATGCCAGTCCCACACGCCGTCGCCGGTGCTGTCCAGGGCCAACTTCCACAATGCTTCGGTTTCCAGCAGCTCGACCTCGGCCCGCTTGCGCGCCGTGACGTCGATCATCACGCCGCTGCGCACAAAACCGCCTCCAGGCGAGCTGACGCCGGAGGAGGAAATTTCCACCCATTTGACGCGCCCGTTGCCAAACCTCAGGCGGAACTGTGTGGTCAGCGGCACGCCCGTGGCCAGCGTCCGGCGCATCTCTTGGTCGACGGCGACGCGGTCGTCGGGGTGGCGGAACGTCTCCAGCAGGGCGGCATTGGCCAGCACGGCTTCGGGTTCCACGCCATACAGATCGCGCACGCCGTCGCTGACAAAGCGGTACTTGCGGGCGCCGTCCGGCATCAGTTGCACCTGGTACACCATGCCCGGCACCTGAGAGGTCATCTGCCGCAAATTGGCTTCACTGGCCCGCAACGCGGCTTCGGCCTGTTTGCGCCCGGTGATGTCCTGTATCACCGAGGTGCGTTTGACCACCTCGCCGTGTTCAAGCGTCGCCATGCTTTTGGAATGCACCCAGATCGGCCTTCCCGTGGCCGTGACCATTTCCAGATCCATCTCCAGCGGCGCCGCAGCGTCTTTGGCCTGGGCAAAAGCCTGCTTGACTTTTTTGGCCGATGCCGGTGTGAAAAAGTCGTACGAGGTGGCAATGGTTGGCGTGTAGGTCTGCGCTGTGTTGTCGAGCAAACGGTGCATCTCGTCGGTCCAGAACACCTTCCCGCCGGCGAGATCCACTTCCCAGCCGCCGACACCCGCCATCGACTGCGTGGCTTCCAGCAGCAAGCGCAGGCGGGACCTTGCCTGGTCCGCCTCAACATAATCGGTCACATCCGCAAAGGTGCGCACCATCGCGCCGGAAGGCAGCACTTGTGTTTTCACTTCAAGAACGCGGCCGGTGTGGGTTTTGCGCAGATAACTGGCCGGGCCGTTGCGTATGGCCAGCAAATAGGCGTCTGGCGTGGCGGCGTCACTGGAGGCTTTGACGTGCGCGCTTGCGACGCCGGTGAGCAGAGCGGAGTTGACGCCAAAATCGCCCCGGTCGCGCTGGTAGAGTGTGATTTCCTGCAAGGTGGGCCGGGTTTCCAGCAGGCTCGGTGGCAGGTCCAGCAGCTCACACACGCGTGCGTTGAAGGTGCTGACGCGGCCATCGGCATCGATCATGAAGATGCCCTGGCTGATGCTCCCCAGGGTGATTTCCAGGAGCCGGGACTGGCGCGTCAATTGGGTGTTCAGGGCCAGCAGGCTGGTGGCGCTGGCCACCACTGACAGCGGGGGAGCCACTGGTGGGGCCGTGGTAGTTTTGGCGGGCATTGGCTTTTGTTTGAAAATCAGGGATTCGTCAATGCTGGCATATTCCCGGAAGTATGCACCGTCAAGCCTTGTCAAAGCCCAATAGCCCCTATCTCCACGACATGAATCAACCACTGTTTGAAGCGCAAAACCTGAAAAAACGCTACGGCGACGCCACTGTGGTGGACAGCGTGTCATTCTCCATCGCCGCCGGAGAGTGCCTGGGCGTGATCGGACCCAATGGGGCCGGCAAGACCACCACCATCCGGATGTGCCTGGGGCTTACCGTTCCGGACGCGGGCAGCGTGCGTTACCACTTCGCCGGCAGCCCCGGCCTGGCCATGCCGCAAGACGCCCTGGCCATCAAGGCGCAACTCGGCGTGGTCAGCCAGGCGGACACGCTCGACCCGGATTTCAGCTGCGCCGAGAACCTGCTGGTGTATGGCCGCTATTTCGGCATGAAAGACGCCGCCATCCGCGCCCGCATTCCTCAGTTGCTGGAATTCGCCGCCCTCACCCACAAGAAAGACGCCAAGCCGGGCGAGCTTTCCGGTGGCATGAAACGCCGCCTCTCGCTGGCACGCTCGCTCGTGAACGACCCGCAACTGCTGCTGCTCGACGAGCCCACCACCGGGCTGGACCCGCAGGCCCGCCACCTGATGTGGGAGCGCCTGCAAACCCTGCTGCAGCAAGGCAAATCGATTTTGCTGACGACGCACTTCATGGACGAAGCCGAACGCCTGTGTTCGCGCCTCCTGGTGCTGGACCACGGCAAAAAAATTGCCGAAGGCAAACCCCGCGAGCTGATTGCGCAGTACCTGGAACCCGATGTGGTGGAGGTCTACGGCAGCGGCGCGCCCGGCCTGGCCGGGTCGCCCCTCAAAGCGCTGGCGCAGCGGGTGGAGGTGAGCGGCGAGACGGTGTTTTTCTACACGCAGAACGCCAAGCAGCTGATGGACGCGCTGGCCGACCACCCGCAGTTGCGAACATTGCACCGGCCTGCGAATCTGGAGGACCTGTTTCTCAAATTGACTGGCAGACAGATAAGGGAAGAAGGATGACCACCCCCACGCTCCGCCGTTGCACGGGTCGCTGCCCCCCGAGAGGGCGCATTTTGCCTTGGGGCGGCCCGGCGGCAAAACTCCTATGACAAAAATCCGCTCTGCTGTCTGGCGCGCGCCGCAGCTCTCGATGCGCTGGTGGCCGGTGTTCCTGCGCAACCTGCTGGTGTGGCGCAAGCTGGCCATTCCCAGCATCATGGGCAACATTGCCGACCCGTTGATCGCGCTGGTGGCCTTTGGATACGGCCTGGGCGCGCTCGTGGGCCAGGTGCAGATGGGCGACGTGAAAGTGCCTTACATCGTTTACCTCGGTGGCGGCTACATCTGCACCAGCGCCATGAACGCGGCTTCATTCGAAGCGCTGTACTCGGCCTTCTCGCGCATGCATGTGCAAAAAACCTGGGATGGCATCATGAACGCGCCGGTGAACCTTGACAACATTTTGCTGGCCGAGATGTTGTGGGCGGCGTTCAAGTCGCTCACGACAGCCATCGCCATTCTGGTGGTGATGCTCGGGCTGGGCATCTCGCACAGCCCGCTCTTGCTGGTGGCGCTGCCGATCTTGCTGATGGTGGGCATCACCTTCAGCTGCATCGCGCTGGTGTTCAATGCCCTGGCCAAGGGGTACGACTTCTTCACCTACTACTTCACGCTCTTCATGACACCCATGATGTTTTTAAGCGGTGTTTTCTTCCCGCGAGAGCAGCTGCCTGCGTGGCTGCAAACCGTGTCGGCCTGGCTGCCGCTGACCAATGCGGTGGAACTGGTGCGGCCCCTTTTCATGAACCAGTGGCCAACCAACGGCCTGCAGCACATTGCGGTGCTGGTGGTCTACGCCGCCGGCAGCTTCTGGGTTGCGCTGGCGCTGACGCGACGGCGTTTTGCGAAGTAGGGCGGGCGTCTTCGCCGTTAAATTGCCGCGTTGGCAGCGGCCTTGATCATGTCCGCCGCCTTCTCGGCGATCATGATCACGGGCGCATTGGTGTTTCCTGCAATGACGCGCGGCATGATGGAAGCGTCAACCACGCGCAGGGCTTCAATGCCGCGCACGCGAAGCTGGGAGTCCACCACGTCCAGCGGGCCGTTGCCCATGCGGCAGGTGCCCACCGGGTGGTAGATGGTGTCTGCGTGGTCGCGGATGAAGCGTTCGATCTCCCTGTCGGATTGCGCACCCGCTGACGCGCTGGATTCCGCGCCGCCATAACCCGCCAGGGCGGGCTGCGCCAACACATTGCGCATGGCCTTGAAACCCTTGAGCAGGCGCGCCATGTCTTGCGGCTCGGCCAGGAAGTTCGGGTTGATGAGGGGCGGCGCGAAGGGGTCTTTGCTGGCCAGGCGCAGGGAGCCCCGGCTCACCGGGTTCAAGAGGCAGACGTGGCACGAATAGCCCATTCCAAAGGTGGTGGTGCGGCCGTGGTTGACCAGTTTCCCGATGACAAAGTGGTACTGCAGGTCAGGCACCGGCTCGTTGGGGTCGGACTTGACGAAGCCGCCCGCTTCGGCGAAGTTGGTGGTCAACATGCCGGTGCGGTGCCTGCGCCACTCGACCATGCCCTTGACGGCGCGCCACAAGCCGCCCAGCGAGATGCCAAACAGGTCTTTGAGGTGCGGCGCCGTGTGCACAATGACCACGTCCACGTGGTCGTGCAAGTTGTGACCCACGCCCGGAATGTCCTGCACCACGTCCAGCCCGAGTGACGTGAGGTGCGTCTGCGGCCCCAAGCCCGAGAGCATCAGGATTTGCGGCGACTGCAAGGCGCCCGCGCACAGCAGCACTTCGCGGCTGCAGCGGATTTGCTTCAGGGTGCCGCCCTGGCTGTATTCCACGCCCACAGCGCGTTTGCCTTCCATCAGGATGCGCGCGGTGTGGGCGCCGGTGATCACCTGCAAATTGGGCCGGCCCAGGTTGGGCGTGAGGTAGGCTTTGGCAGCGCTGAAGCGCTCGCCGTTTTTGTGGGTCACCTGGTAGAGGCCCACACCTTCCTGGCTGGCGCCGTTGAAATCAGGGTTGTGGGTGTAACCGGCTTCCTTGCCGGCTTCGACAAACACCGCGCCGAAGCGGTTCGGGCTGGTCAGGTCTTTCACGTTGAGCGGGCCGCCGGTGCTGTGAAAATCTGCCCATTCCGCGTCGGCCTTGCGTTCGTTGTTTTCGGCGCGTTTGAAATAAGGCAAAACCTCACTGAACGACCAGCCCGCGTTGCCCTCGGCCGCCCAGGCGTCGTAGTCGCTGTGCTGGCCGCGGGCGTAGATCATCGCGTTGATGGAGCTGGAGCCGCCCAGCACCTTGCCGCGCGGCTGGTAGCCCTTGCGGCCGTTGAGCCCTTTTTGCGGCGTGGTTTCAAATTTCCAGTTGGCGTCGCTGGCCTTGGCCAGCAGTGCCAGGCCCGCCGGGCAATGGATCAACACACTTTTGTCAACGCCGCCAGCCTCCAGCAGCGTGACCTGGATGTTCGGGTCTTCGGTCAAACGGGCGGCCAAAACGCAACCGGCCGAGCCGCCGCCAATGATGATGTAGTCAGGCATGTTCCAATGGATTCCAGCGATAATTTTTAGACCCGATGAAGATAGTCCACAAAGCCAAACAATCTCTAAGGAGCCAGCTTTAATGAGTACTCTCGTAAACCCTGACGTTTCGGCTCAGGGCAGCGTCGATTGCACCGTACAGGGCGAGTTGCTGCTGATCTGCATCAACCGCCCCGCCAAACGCAATGGTTTTACGCCCAAAATGTTCAAGGAACTGGGTGAAGCCTACACGCGGCTTGACGACGATACCGCACTTCGCGTGGGCGTGTTGCACGCGGCCGGCGCGCACTTCACGGCCGGGCTGGACCTGCCCTCCATCGCGCCCCTGATGCGCCGGGGCGAAAAAGCCGTGCCGCTGGGCCTGGTAGACCCGCTTGATCTGGGCATGGCCGGTTACCGGCGCCGCGTCAAACCGATGGTGGTGGCGGTGCAGGGCATCACCTACACGCTGGGCATCGAGCTGATGCTGGCGGCAGACATTGTGGTGGCGGCGGACGACTGCCGTTTCTCGCAGTTGGAAGTCAAGCGCGGCATCATGGCCACGGGCGGTGCCACGTTGCGCATGGCCGAGCGCGCCGGTTTGGGCAACGCCATGCTGCACCTGCTCACCGGTGACGAGTTTGGCAGCGCAGAGGCTTTGCGTTTGAACTTTGTGCAGCGCGTTGTGCCGGCCGGCCAGGCACTGGCCGAGGCCGTGAAGATTGCGCAAAGCGTTGCCGCGCAGGCGCCGCAGGCCGTGGTGGCCACGCGGCAAAACGTGCTCAAGGCACTCGAGCACGGGCCGGTGGTGGCGATGCAGGATTTCATTGACGTGCAGCGGCGTCTGGCAAACACCGAAGACGCCAAGGAAGGTGTTGATTCTTTCGTTGAGCGGCGCGCCGCGCGGTTCACCGGCAAGTGATTTGAGCGGCCCATGAGACTCGCCTTGCTGTCCGACATCCACGCGAACATCCAGGGCATGGACGCCTGCCTCGCACACGCGCGCATGCACGGTGCCAATCAATTTGCCCTGCTGGGAGACCTGGTCGGGTATGGCGCCGACCCGGTGCCCGTGATTGAACGTGCGCAGGCGCTGCAAAAAGCCGGCGCCTGGCTGATCAAGGGCAACCACGACGACCTGGCCGTGAACCCGCCAGCGGTGGCGCGAACCCTGGGCGACAGCACCGCCGCCTGGACCCACGCGCAGTTGTCGCCCACGCAGCGCCGCTTCCTGGACGAGCTTCCGATGATGCACCAAATCGGAGCCATGTTGCTGGTGCACGCCAGCGCCTGTGAGCCCGCCAGCTGGCCCTATGTGTACGAGGAGGAGGCCGCCATCGACTGCCTCGCCGCCGCCGCCCAGATGCCCAATGTGCGCCATGTGTTTGTCGGCCACGTGCACCACCAGACCCTGTTTTCAACGGCGCTGGATGTGCCGATTGAAAACCATGACCTCAGACCCGGCACACCGATGGTCCTTTCGCCCCAAAAACACTGGGTGGCCACGGTCGGCTCGGCCGGTCAGCCGCGTGACGGCAGCCCGCTGGCGATGTACGCGTTATACGACACCGAGACCCATGTGCTGAATTTCCAGCGTGTCAAATACGACCACCTGCTGGCGGCAGACGCCATCCGCCAGGCTGGTTTGCCGATCTGGCTGGCCCAGCGCCTCGAAGCGGGCCGCTGATGGCCGCAGCAGCCCACGATGGCGAACCGGGCGAACCTGGCGAACCGCCGGAAACCAACGGCCCGAGCCATCCCTTTGACGCACTGACGCCCGACGTGGTCATGGACGCATTGGCCTCGGTGGGTTTGTGGGGCGATGGTCGCCTGGCCGCGCTGAGTTCGTATGAAAACCGGGTTTACCAGATTCACCTGGAAAGCCCGGCAGCAGCTGGCGAGCAGCCAGCGGCACCGGTGGTGGTCGCCAAGTTTTACCGCCCCGGGCGCTGGGCAGACGCGCACATCCTCGAAGAACACGCGTTCAGCGCCGAACTGATGGCGGCGGAGATCCCGGTGGTCGGTCCCCTGAGCCTGAATGGCGCCACCTTGCACCACTTCAAGGGGTTTGCCTTCAGCGTGAGCCCGCGCCGGGGGGGGCGCCCGCCCGAACTTGACGATGGCGAAGTACTCGAATGGATCGGCCGCTTTCTCGCGCGAATCCATGCCGTGGGCGCAGCCCGGCCGTTTAAACACCGCCCGGCGCTGAACCTGCAAAGCTTTGGTGTCGATTCGCGCGACTGGCTCCTGCAGCAAGACTTTATCCCGCTGGACGTCCAATCGGCCTGGGTCAAAAAATCGCAGGAAGCGCTGGACGTGATTGGAAGCCACGCGGCCATTTCAGGGCTTGATGCGAAGGAGGCTATGAAACCGGGCACCGTGGCGCAGATCCGCCTGCATGGCGATTGCCACCCCGGCAACATCTTGTGGACACCGGTAGACGCGCCTGCTGCTTCAGGCCCCGGGCCGCATTTTGTCGACCTGGACGACGCCCGCAGCGGCCCGGCCGTGCAAGACCTGTGGATGCTGCAAAGCGGCGACCGCCAGCAACGCACTCGGCAGTTGGGCGCCTTGATCGACGGCTACGAGCAGTTCCGCGAATTCGACCGGCGCGAGCTGGCGCTCATTGAACCCTTGCGCACCCTGCGCCTGATTCACTACAGTGCCTGGCTGGCACGGCGCTGGGCCGACCCAAGTTTCCCGATCAACTTTCCCTGGTTTGGCTCGAGCGATTACTGGAGCGGGCAAGTGCAGATGCTGGAGGAGCAAATCGAGGCGATGCAGGAGCCGCCGCTGGTGGTGTGAGGCGGGTTCAAGACAGCGTTTTGTTGGCCGCAGCTTTTACGGTTTTTTGACTGATAATACCCAAATTGGGGTTTATCTTTCGATTTTTGACGGATTTCTGGAATTTTTTGAAAATATTGGCTATGAAGTCACGTAAAATATAGATAGTTTGCTATATAAATAGTAGCAAATAAAACCAAACTTTGAAGCGTGGAACCCAAGAGGAGTCATCGATGAAACGCAGAACCGTTGTGCGCGCTGGCTTGGCCGCAGGCGCAGTGTGGAGTGTGTGCGATGTAGCCATGGCGCAGGCCACTTACCCGAACAAGGCGATCACCATGGTCGTGCCGTTTCCGCCGGGTGGCCTGGCTGATCTGGTGGCAAGGCCGGTGGCCGAGGCGATGTCGCGCGACTTGGGACAGCCAGTGGTGATCGAAAACAAGCCCGGCGCGGGTGGTGGCATTGGCATGGGTTTTGTCGCCAAGGCGCGGCCCGATGGTTATACCGTGGTGATGGCGCTCTCAAGTCTCACGGTGATCCCGGAAGCCGACGCACTCATGGGCCGCGCGCCGCTCTACGCGCTGTCGGACCTGCGGGCGATCGCGCGTTACACCGCCGACCCGACGGTGCTCGCCGTGCGCGCCGACGCGCCGTGGAAAGCCGTGAAAGATTTTGTCGACGATGTGGGCCGACGCCCCGGCGTGGTGAACTACGGCTCCAGCGGCAACTACGGCACCATGCACGTGCCCATGGAAATCCTCGCCGCCAGCGCC
>JANMMR010000191.1:0-2496 GCA_031373455.1 Rhodoferax sp. | reverse complement strand
GTGACAGCAATGGCCGTGTCGGCGTGATGGACCACCTGTGCCCGCACCGCTGCGCATCCCTGGTGCTTGGGCGCAACGAAGAAGGCGGCTTGCGCTGCATCTACCACGGCTGGAAGTTCGATGTGGATGGCAACTGTGTCGACATGCCCAGCGTCTCGCCCGAGCAGGATTTCAAGGAGAAGGTGAAGGCCAAAACCTACAAGGCGGTGGACCGCAATGGCGTGTTGTGGGTCTACATGGGTGACCGCAACGAGCCGCCACCCATGCCGATGATTGAAGCCACGCTCTTGGACACTGACAACGTCGACATGTTTTTCATGCAGCGCAACTGCAACTGGATGCAGGCGCTCGAAGGCGACATCGACACCTCGCACTTCGGCTTCTTGCACGTCGGCCATTTGGACCCGGACAACGTGCCCGAAGGCCACCCGCTGGAGCACACCGCCTCCGAGCGGGCGCCGCAATACCACGTGAAAGACACGCCGTGGGGCACCACCTATGGTGCTTACCGCAGTGTCAAACCCGAGACGATCTACTGGCGTTTTGCCAACTACATGTACCCGTTCTGGACCCAAACGCCGCAGGGCGAGTTCCACCGTAACATCCAGGCGCGCGCCTGGGTGCCGCTGGACGACGAACACACGCTCATGATCTTCTGGCGCCAGCGCAACGGCGCGCCAGCCAGCGGCCTGCCGCTCAAAGACGGCAAACCGCTGGGCGGCAGCCGCCCGTCGCCCGAATTCCTGCCGGTCAGTACCGATTGGCTCGGCCGGTACCGCGTCAAGGCCAACGAGTCAAACGACTGGCTGATCGACCGCGAAGCACAACGCAGCAACCGCATTTATTCAGGCATCGACCACATCGGCCTGCAAGACCAGGCGGTGACGGAAAGCATGGGCGCCATCACCAACCACTCGCTGGAGCATTTGGGGCCGGGCGATTTGATGATCGCCCGCACGCGCCGCCGTGCCCTGCAGGCCGCGCGGGCCTTTCGCGATGGCACACCCGCACCCAATGTGGATACACCCGAGGTGTTCATGGGCGCACGCAGCGGTTATTTCGAGATGCACCAGTCGGTTGAATGGCAGAAGGCCTACGCCGACAGGATGTTGACGGCGACGCGGGTGGCGCAGGTGAACGCGAAAGTGGCGGTGGCGGTCAAGCCGGCGGAACTGGCGATGGCCAAGTAGGTTCAAACAACCCCAAATTGGGGTTGTTTGATTGCCAAATGGCCGTGTTGGCGGAAAATTCGGGAATTTTCGGCCATTAAGTCACGTATTTGCTGTGTTTATTGCTATATAAAAAATAGCAATCTAAATCAACAGCGGATCCACATCCACCGCCCAGCGGATCAGGCCCTTGCCGCCAGGGCCCTGGCGGGTGGCATGCAACACCGTGTGCCAGGCGGCGAGGAAGGCCTGCAGCCGGGCGCGCGACGGGCTTTCTATCAACATCTGGGCGCGCTCCACATTGGCCACGCGCTGGATGCCCATGGGCACCGCGGGGTACGCCGTGACATACGCCGCTTCGGGCAGGGCCTGGGCATCGGTGCTCGCCGTCGTCAAAAAAAACTGGGCCGCTTCCTGCGTGCGGGCATCGGCGCGCACCAGCGCCTGGAAACTGAAGGGCGGCAGGCCGGCAGCTTCGCGTTCCTTCAGCTGCTGACCGGCGAAGGCGGCGAAGTCGTGGCGTTTGAGCGCGTCAAACAGCGGGTGTTTCGGGTAGAAAGTCTGAATCCACATTTCGCTGGCGCTGGTGATGGCGGCGTCGCGCCCGGCGCGCCCGGCGGCCTGCATCAGGAGGGCAAAGAGCCGCTCGGGAGCGCGGAAATCGCTGGAGAAGAGGGCGCCATCGGGGTTGACCGCCGCCACCAGGGTGACGCGGCGAAAGTCGTGGCCCTTGGCGATCATCTGGGTGCCGACCAGCACGTCCACCTCGCCGGCGTGCACCATGGCCAGCTGTTTCTCCAGCTCGCCCTTGAGGCGGGTGCTGTCAGCGTCTATGCGGGCAATGCGCAGCGGCCCGCCGTCGGGGCGGCGCACGTCGCCCAGCAAATCGGCCAGGTGCTCCTCGAGCCGCTCGGTGCCGCGCCCGACGGCCTGCAAATCGACGTTGCCGCACTCAGGGCAGGCGCGCGGCACCGGTTCGGTGAAGCCGCAGTGGTGGCAGCGGATGCTGCGGTCGACCTTGTGGAAGACGCGGTAAGCGCTGCAATGCGGGCATTCGCTTTTCCAGTCGCAGGCGGTGCAGGCCAGCACCGGTGCGTAACCGCGCCGGTTCAGGAAAATCATGCTCTGCTCGCCGCGCGCCACACGCGCGATGATGGCTTGCAGCAGCGGCGGTGAAATCACGGCTTTTTTGGGCTGGTGGTTCATGTCCACCCGCACCACATTTGGCAGGCGCGCCGCTTCGCCAATGCGGCTGGGCATGTCCACGCGCAGGTAGGGCCTGGCGGGCCTGGAGGGCTTGGCCGGATTGGCCGGTTGGGCGTGCGCC
>JANMMR010000188.1:0-1710 GCA_031373455.1 Rhodoferax sp. | reverse complement strand
ATGGCCAGCGCCAATCTGGCGCGCGACCGTTACCTGCTGGTGCAGGCCGCCGAGCCCACCAGCCTGGCGCTGCTGCTGGACTTGCGCGCCCAAATCCCGTGGAGCAAATGGCCCATGGCGCGCGAAGCCAGCCCGGTGCAGGTGCGGCTCGAATACCAACGCCAGTTTCTGAGCCTGCAAGATGGCCTGCTGCCCACGCCAGATGGCACCACCTCAGGCGCATCCACGCCGCGCGGTTGGCGCTTCATTTTCCGGCAACCGCTGGATTCAGCCAGCCAGCCCTTTGTGCTCAGCGGCGAGCGTTACCTCGCCTGGAGCGAGCTGCCCTGGAGCCCGATTTTCAACCTCTCGCTGCTCGCTGCCTTGCTGCTGCTGGCCGCCCGCGCGCTCCTGCGCCAGCGCCACGACATGGCCCGCGCCCGCGAGCTGATGCACATTGGCGAAGTCGGCCGCCTCACCACCCTGAACGAGCTGGCCGCCGGCATGGCCAAAGAACTCGCCGCCCCGCTCGACGCCGCGCAGGCCGCCGTGAACCAGGCGCGCGCGCAGCTCAGCGACGACAGCCAGGAGCCGCTGGTGGCGCTAATGTCGATCGACGCCGCCGCTGACCAGCTCAAAGACGCCCACGCCGTGGTGGCCCGCCTGCGCCATGTCGTCGAGCAGCCAGACCTCTCACACCAGCTTGAGCGCCTGAGCCTGCTGGCCGCCGCGCGCGCCACGCTCGACCTGCTCCAGCCCGAGCTCACGCGCCAGGGCGTCACACCCGGCATCGAGCTCGCAGGGCCCGAGTTTTCCGTGTTGGCCGAGGCCGAGGCGCTGCAGCAAATCCTGTTCCAGCTCATCACCAACGCCCTGCAGGCCATGGAAGGCATGCGTCCGCAGGAGCGCCGCCTGACCTTAGCGCTGGCCCACGCCGGGCGCACCGGCCACCTCACCGTGCAAGACAACGGCCCCGGCATCGCCAACAACATCGCCACGAAAATTTTCGAGCCCTTCTTCACCACCCGCCCCGGCCACCTCGGCCTGGGCCTGAGCCAGTGCGAAACCCTGGCCAGCAGCATCGGCGGCACCCTCACCGCCTTCAACCGCGTGCCGCGCGGGGCGGAGTTTTGTTTGAGTTTGCGGTTGGCGGGGTGAGGGAGCGTAAGTCAGGCTTTGAAAAAAGGGGAATCTGACAATGGAAGACTTCGTATATTCCCTCCGCCGAGCAGTTAAGCTGCGCAAGCTTGATTGAACAGGCTGGGCCGGGAGAGGCTGGCAAGACTTTGAGCGTTGAAGCTCGTTGATCAGGTTGGGTGACGGGGTCGTCATATCCCGCCAATTAGGTTGCCACTGGAACATCAATCGCCAATATTGCTATATTTAAAATAGCAATAAAACATTATTACACATGACTTAGATGCCAAAAACTCTCGATTTTCGACAGGCAGGGCCGGAAATTTGCCAATTGTTAACACTCATATTAACAATTCTCATCTGAGCCCCGTCCACACTCACCCCAGCGTCACCCGCGCAAACTTGCGCTTCCCCACCTGCACCACGTACACCCCTGCGCCGAGCTTGAGGGCTTTGTCGCTCACCACGCCGCCATCCACCCGCACGCCGCCGCCATCGATCAGGCGGTTGCCTTCACCGCTGGAGGCGGCGAGGCCGGCCATTTTGAGCAGGTTGCCGATGCCTAGCGCGGCGGCGCCTTCGCCCAAAGCCAGG
>JANMMR010000132.1:0-5207 GCA_031373455.1 Rhodoferax sp. | reverse complement strand
AAAAACTTTAAGATGAAATTGTAATAAATTCAGGCCGATGGTTTCAATGCCCGTGCTCCAACCGGCAGATGAACGTGACCAGTCCAAAGCCCACCCCGAGCCAGACGATTTGCGCGGCCGTTTCGCGGGCGCTGAGGCGTTTTTGCAGCTGCGGAATCAGGTCGGCCAGCGCCACATAAATGAAACTGCTGGAGGCGATAACGAGGAAATACGGCAAGTAATCGCGCAGTTGTTCCACCAGCCAGAAACCAGCCAGGCCGCCAATGGTGGTCACAGCGCCCGCCAGCGACACCTTGACCAGTGCGATGCGTTTGTTTCCGGCGCCCGCCCCGGCGTTTTGCCGCAGCACCATCAGGTCGCCCATGTGGTGCGGCACCTCGTGCACCAGCACCGCCAGCGCCGCCAGCATGCCCAGTCGCATGTCGGCGATGAAGGCCGAGGCGATCAGGATGCCGTCGCCAAAACAATGCACGCTGTCGCCGGTGAGCACGGCCCAGCTGCCACCCGTGGGCGAGGCTGCGTGGCCATGGTGGTGGTGACCATGTTCATGATCGTGGCCGGATTGGCCAGGCGCGAGCAGGTCAAAGCCGCTGTCGTGGTGGTGCTCGTGCCCGTGGTGCCACAGCTCTGCCTTGTCGAGCAGAAAGAAAAACACCAGGCCAATCAGCAGCGCCATGAACAAATCCTTGGCGCCCGCCTGGCTCTCGAACGCTTCTGGCAACAGGTGCATGAAGGCGGTGGCCAAAAGTGCGCCCGCAGCCAGGCTGAGCATGTGCCGCGTGGAGCGCGCCAAAACGCCGAAACTCAGGGCCGCAGCCAGCCACACGCTGCCGATGCCGGCGGCCAGTGTTCCCAACAGAATCGCGATCAGCAGCATGGTTTGATTGGTTATTGCCCAGGTTTGCGGGACAAAAATCGCATTCCCAAGAAAAAACCGCCCCTCGAGGCGGTTTTCACGGGAGCCCTGTCTCACAGGCCCAATTATTCCACGTCGCGGCCGCTTGAATCAGGCCACGCCGTAGTGCTTGAACCAGGCCAGGCAACGGGCGAAACCGTCTTCGGCCGCCACCTTGCGGAAGCTGGGCCGGTAGTCGGCGTGGAAAGCGTGGGGCGCATCCGGGTAAACCACAAACTGCGAGTATTTGCTGGCCAGGTTGCCGCCCGCCAGGGCGCCTTTCATCTTCTCCAGTGTGTCCAGCGGAATGCCGCCGTCTTTCTCGCCGTAAAGCCCCAGCACCGGCGCTTTGAGGTTGGTGGCCAGGTCGACCGGGTTTTTCGGCATCAGGTCATTCGGCGTGCCAACCAGGCGGCCGTACCAGGCCACGCCGGCCTTCACCGGGCCGTGCGCCGCGTAGAGCCAGGTAATGCGCCCGCCCCAGCAAAAGCCGGTGACAGCAACTTTGGAGATATCGCCACCATTGGCACCAGCCCACTTCACGGCGCCGTCGAGGTCCGCCATCACCTGCGCGTCGGGCACCTTGTTGACGACTTCGGCAATGAGTTTGGCGATCTCGCCGTATTTGGTCGGGTCGCCCTGGCGCGCGTAGAGCTCGCTGGCAATCGCGAGGTAACCGGCCTTGGCGAAACGGCGGCAGGTGTCGGCAATGTACTCGTGCACGCCAAAAATTTCCTGCACCACCAGCACCACCGGGCAATTGGTTTTGCCAGCCGGCATGGCGTAATACGCGGGCACTTTGAAACCATTGACCTCGTAGGTGATCTCGCCCGTTTTCAAACCATCGCTCGAGGTTTTGATCGCCGTTTGCGCCACGATCGGCATGGCAGTGGCGGCATAACCCACGCCCAGCGCCACTTTGAGCGCGGTGCGGCGTGAAGCGCCCTCCTCGGTGCTGTGGCCGGGCAACAGCGCGTTGAAGTCACGGGTTTGGTCTTGGTCGAGCATGCAGGTCTCCATGTGTATTGAAGTTGCAGAGCTTATTCGAATTTTTGTAAGCCACCGGATCCAGGGGGCAAACCTGTCGGCATTTTTTACATTCCAGCCAGCCGCAATTGCCAAGTTGCTGATCTATAAAGACTTATTCTTTGGCATGAATCCTGCTGCTGGTGCAATGTCGGGCCTTGTACAACTTGTTCAGCAGGAGACGCCATGAAATCCAACAGCATCGCTTCCGCCGCTTTCGCGGCCAGTTTGGGGCTTTTGGCCCTTCCCGCGCAAGCCCTGCTCATCACCTACAACGGCTTTACCTCGTCGGCCGGCTTGACCACCGTGGGCAATGCTGCTTTTGTGAATACTGGCGGAGCCGATGGCACGGTGTTGCGGGTGACGCCCGCTGCCGGCAGCCAGGCCGGAGCTGCTTACTCCACCAATGCGGTGACATTGGGCACCAACGCCACGTTTTCCACCACCTTCCAGTTCCGCTTCACCAACCCTGGCGGCATAGACCCGGCGGACGGCATCACATTCATTCTGGCAGCAAGCACCACCGGCTTGGGCCTAGGAGGCGGCGGTATCGGCATACAGAATGTCAACAACAGCGTCGCAATCGAATTTGACAACTACAACAACGGCGGCATTGACAACAACAGCAGCAACCACGTGGGCCTGGACATCAACGGTAATGTGGGCAGCAACCCGCTGGCCAATGTGTACGGCATCGCGACTTGCGATTTCGGCCCGTTCACCTCCTACACCGAACCCGGTTGCATGGCCAACGGCAATTTGTGGTCCGTCACCATTGCTATGACGGCAACACACTCACCGCTTCACTGACCGACCCGGCCATGGGCAGCAGCTTCCAGGCGCTCAACGTGGCCAACCTCGACATCGGCGCCATTTTGGGCACCAACAGCGCCTTCGTCGGCTTCACCTCCGGTACTGGCGGTGGCTTCATGAACCACGACATCGTCAACTGGAGCTTCGCCAACGACCTGCGGCTGGTCGACCCCAACCCGATCCCCGAGCCCGGCTCCCTGGCGCTGCTGGGTGTGGCCTTGGGCGCGCTGGGCATGGCCCGCAGGCGCCGCGCTGCAAGCCCATGACCACGCCAGCCCCAATCTAAGCGCAAGTCGGTTTGGGTCAGCCAGGTCCTGACAAGGTCGTTTTCTCCACAAAAAGGGGGATGCGCCGAATTTCCCACAAACCTAACATGTTCTTACAACCTTCAATTCAGCAGGTTCAACGGTTCGTCAACAACAAAAGGAGACAACGCATGACATCCCGGCTTCAAAACTTCACAAAATCACTGCCCAAGGCCGCAGGGATTGCCCTGGTGTGCCTGCAGATCGGCATGGTGGGCGAGGCCTTGGCCACCCCGATCACACTGGTCAACAACTCGCTGAACATGTTCCGCGACACGCGCGGTATCAACAACGTGGGCATTGGGTCAGGTGACGTCTTCCAGTTTGGCGCCGATATCGTGGGTGGCTCTCTGGGCACCAACTTGCGCGGCATTTATGGCCCCACAGGTTTCACCACCGGCCTGGCCACATGTTCTCCGCTTTCGGTAAACCAGAATTTCTGCGCGGGTACCACCGCTTTTAACGCCAGCCGCGCGGTTGACCCCTGGACCTTTGCCTTCACCAATGGCGCAGATTCACTGAGTGTGACCGGCCCATCGCTGACCGCCAATGCCAACGCCATCTTGAACCCGGTGCCATTTCCGGTGAGCGTCACCATCAGCCAGGGCCCCGCAGCGACCCGCCCCACCATCAGTTGGGTGATCCCCAACGGCGTCGTGCCTGATGGTTTTCGCATCCAGATTTTTGACGTGAGCGGACCCAACCTGCCCAACGGCACCAAAAACGTCATCCACAGCGTGGCCGTGACCCCCAACTCCACCACCTACACCATGCCCGCCACCCTGAGCGCTGGCGGCACGCTGGATGCCAGTGGCAGCCACAATTACGCGATCAATTTCCAGGTCATCGAAACCCGCAACCACGTGGCGTTCACCAACAGCAACACCCAGATCCTGCGCCGCTCCAACTCCTTCTTCAACTTCACGCCAACCACGGCCAGCGGCCCGCCGAATGTCCATCTGCCGCAGGTCGGCATCGACCCGAACCTGCTCGACAACTACGGCCCGGTGTACCACTTCAACGTCGAAACGGTGGGCGCCACCAGTGTGACCTTCATTGACCCGGTGGTCGCTACGGGTTACGACTACGCCATAGGCTTGGGCGACCCCAATTTCGCCTCCGTGCTGCTGCCTGACGTGGGTGACGGCGTTTTTGACGTCATCGTTGGCAATACGCACAACATCGTGCTGGCCGGGCAGCAGTTTTTCTTCGGTCAGGGCGGCGTAGCGGCCTTCAGCGTGCGCGACATTGAGACCAGCGCCGGCCTGGACCCCAACAACGCCAGTGCTTTCATCACCGGCCTCACCTTCACGGCCACCGGCTCCTTCACCGGCACCATGACGCCGGTTCTCACCGAAATTGCCGACCCCAACACAGTGCCCGAACCCGGCTCGCTGGCGCTCTTGGGTGTGGCCATGGGCGCACTGGGCATCGTGCGCAGGCGGCGCGTGAACGCCTGAGCCCGGTTTATCGGATGACGGGTGCGGTGGCCCAGTTCATTGCCTCGTCAATTGTTAACATGGGTGTTAACATTTCTTCCGTTCTCGTCGCGTTATCCGGAAAATCGAAGATTTTCCGCATTCAAGTCACGTATTAATTGAATTGTTTGCTATTTTAATAATAGCAAACAATTTTCACTCTGTCAATCCGGTGCAATGTTGCAATCGCGCCGCAGCAGCGCCATGGCGTCGTGCAAGGCGTAGTCGTGGTCGCTGATCAAGCGGCTTTGGGCGTCGGCCAGAAAGTCTTGCCACATTTGCAGGTAACCGCTTTGGTGGTGTGCTGGCGCGTTGCCCAAAATGTAGCGCGGCACCAGCTCCGGTTTCATGCCGGACTTGCGGATTTTGCGCACCAGCGCGGCAGCGGCTTTGGCTGTCAGCAGGGTCTTGTGGGCGCTGCCTGAGGCGATGCACAGGAAGAGCGTGAGCAGCGAGCCTTCGTCGCTGTGGCCGCTGGTGGCTTTGTTCCAGGCGGCGGAAGCAGCACGGTCAAAGTCATCGACCTGGCTCAGCCCGTCTTCAACCCAAAGGTAGCGCCCCATGAAGGCGGGGGTTTGGTCAAACAGTTTTCTGGCAGGCAGGGTGCTTTCCAGAATTTTGGGCAGGTCCGAGAGGATGGTTTTGCGCACGGCTACCACCACGGTATTGAACTCCTCGGGCAGATTTTTG
>JANMMR010000118.1:0-1677 GCA_031373455.1 Rhodoferax sp. | reverse complement strand
ACCATCCTGACAGCACAGTCAGCTGCGGCGGTCACCTGACCGCACACTTTTTGTGCAGGTCATACACACTGCCATTCCAGCGCCAGATCGGGAAACAGCTGCCCGGCCCCTGGATTTCAATGTCGGGGTAGCCCTTGTTTTTGGTTTTCAGGATGTTGTAGTCACCCGGGAAACCAAACTGCGACGCCCATTTGCCGTTTTTGCCCTTGATGAGCAAGTCCACCGAGACGCCGGCGCCGCCAAACATTGCGCCGTGGTGTTTGGTGAAGACTTCGGGCTGGCCGTCGCCGTTGAGGTCGATCACCTGGGCTTCGTAGTCAACCGACGCGTTGAAGGATTTGTCGAAGTATTTGCCTTTGGTCGATTTCAAGGCGCCCTTGGTGGCCTCGGTGATGATTTTGGCGTCGGCCGCAGAGCCGGATTGGGCCTGGGCCGGGGAGGGCGTGGTCGCGCCCAATACAAGCAGTGTGATCGAGGCCAAGGCGTGGTGCATGGAGAACTCCCGAGCAGGTCGCGCAGGACAGTGCGCATGGGGCCATTTGAAACCGGTTGGGATTGAACCGCAAGCTCCGGCGGCGCCAAAACACCTGAATCCGCTCCCAACCGAGGCAAGAAAGAAAAATCGAATGCTATTAAAATAATAGCAAACTATTACCATTCTTCGTGACCTGAGTGCCGATTTTTCTTGATTTTCTTCGATTTCAAGGAAAAACCGGAAAATTGTTGACACCCATGTTAACTTTTTGACAATCGCCCGGCCAGCCCTTCACTGGCCGCCCAGCGACCGGTTTTGTCGACCGCCAGCACGCCTACTTGCCAGCGCCGCGCCAAGGCCAGCGCGCCCGGCAGGTCGGCCATGAACATCACTTTGGTCAGGGCGTCGGCCATCACACAGGTGGGTGCCATCACGGTCACGCTGGCAAGCAGGCGCGGCGAGTCGCCGGTCGCCGGGTCGAGGATGTGGTGGTGCTGGTCGTCAGCGCCAAAGCGGTAGTGGGCGTCGCTCGAGGTGGCAACGGCGCGCCAGCCGTCGTCTGGGGCCAGCGTGAGGGCGGCGATGGGATGCGCGCTGGTGTCGCCGTCATTGGCGCGCGGGTTGGCCACACCGAGCCGCCAGGGGCCGGCCTCGGGGCTTTGGCCCAGCGCGCGCCATTCGCCGGTGTCCAGCAGCGCGTGTTCGATGCCATGTGCGCGCAGCGCGGCGGTGGCCAGATCGGCGGCAAAACCCTGGGCGATGCCGTTCAGCGTGGCCGCCATGCCGGGTTTCAAAAAGCGGACCTTGGTGGCGCGGATGTCAACGCCCTGCCAGCCGATGCGGGCACGGGCGCTGGTGAGCTCCGCGCGGGTGGGCAAGCGGCCTTGGGTTTTGGCGTCTTGCCACACGGCCCACAGAGGCTGCACGGTCACGTCAAAACTGCCACCGCTTTGGGCCGAAATCGCCTTCGCCAGCCGCATCAGGTGAACAAAATCGGGGTGAGGGTGGGCCAGGTGGCCGTCGCGGTTCAGGCGCGCCAAAGCGCTGTCGGGGTCAAACAGGCTGAATTGCCGCTCGACATGGCGGATGGCGGCCACGGCGGCGTCCAGGGCGGCATCGGCCTGTGCGGCCTCGCGGTGGGCTGCGCGCAGGCTCAGGTCGGTGCCCAGGCCCTGCAGGCGCCGCTCGCGCCAGGCCAGCCC
>JANMMR010000104.1:0-7819 GCA_031373455.1 Rhodoferax sp. | reverse complement strand
CGGCACGCCAACCGCTGCCGGGTCTTTCCAGGTCATTTTGCAGGCGAACACCACCGCCGGCGTGGTCACTCAAGCGCTGGATATCACGGTGGGCCCGGTACCCGTGATCACCAGCACGCCGGCTATCCCGGCCGCGCCAACCCTTTACGTGGCCGGCACGACCGGCACCGCGATCACGCCGATTCAGATCAACGCAACCAACCCGCCGATTACCGCCTACAGCGCGGCCGGGCTGGCGTCTGCGCTTGGCCTGAGCCTGTCACCGGGTGGGCTGATATCTGGCGTTCCAACCCTCAGCGGTGATTTCCCGGTGACCCTGGGCGCGACCAACAGCAATGGGCAAGGCACCTTGAATGTGATTTTGCGCATCAATTCCAACCTGGCGCCCAATATCACCAGTCCTGCGGTTTCCAGCACAGTGCCGGTTGGCACTTTCAGCGCCAACGTCTATTCGATTACCGCCGATAACGGCCCGATCACAGGTTATGCAGTGGTGGTGCCCAGCACCTTGCCGCCCGGGCTTTCACTGGCACCAGGCACGGGCGTGGTTTCCGGCACACCCACCAGCAGCGGCATTTTCACGACGACCCTGAGCGCCACCAACTCCGGCAACTTGACCGGCAGCCGGGTGGTGACCTTCACGATCAATCCGATCCTTGCACCCGTCATCACCAGCCCGACATTTGCCGCCTTGGCGGTTGGTGTGCCAATCACGCCGATTCAGGTTGTCGCCACCAACCCGCCCATACTGAGCTACGGCGGTGGCAACACGCTGCCTGCGGGCCTGGTGCTCGACACGGTTACCGGCCTCATCACCGGTACACCGACCACACCCGGACCGGTTGCCGCCACACTCACGGCCACCAATGCCGTCAACACCGGGCAACTGGCGGTTCAGTTCACCATCGGCGTGCCGGCGCCTTCGGCCTGCGTGATGACGGTGCCACTGAACACACCCACCACGCTGGACCTTCGGCCCTGCATGTTCCCGGCTTACACACCCACGGGCGTCTCGATCCTGGCCACACCGGCGCACGGTAGCCTGAGCGTGAGCGGCACCAGCGTCACCTACACACCTGTCAACAATTATTTTGGTACCGACACATTCACCGCAGTGGCTTATTTCACGGGCGGTGGGACCACCACACCGGGGCGCGTCAGCATCACCGTCACCGGGCGGCCTGACCCCACGCAAGACCCCACCGTCGCCGCGCTGGTGGCCGCGCAGGCGGATACAGCACAGCGGTTTTCCAGGGCGCAAATATCCAACTTTCAGCGCCGCATGGAATCCCTGCACCAACGCAGCGAAGGCGGTGCGGGCGGCGCGAGTGGTTCGGGCTTGCAGTCGCGCAGCGCGGCGCCTGCTCCGGTGAACGTGCCCCGGCAGCAAGGCGCCACAGCGGCTTCGTCGACGGCACCCTCTGCGTTTGAAACCGCGCGTTCCAGCGCATTGGTGGAGGTGGCGTCGAGTTCGGCCCCTGTGGCTATTACCCAGGCGCAGGCCTTTGATGCGGTGGCCACCGGCGTTGGCTTGAAATCCCTGCCGTTTGCCGAAGCCGTCACGCAACTGCTCACGACCAACTCCGTCAACATGGCCAACCTGGTGCCTTCGAGCGGTGCGCCGGTGCCGGGCGCTACCAGTTATTGGGTCGAGGGCGTCGCCAGTTTCGGCAACAAGGATGCCACGGCTGCCTCCGGCTCCTACGATTTCAGCACCAGCGGCATCACCTTTGGCGCAGACCGGCGCATCAACGACAAACTGGTGATCGGCCTGGGCCTCGGTTATGGCCGCGACAAAACCAACATCGGCACCGATGGTTCGCAAAACGATGGGCGCGGGCTTTCGCTCGCGGCTTACGCCAGTTACGCACCGGCGCCCGGCAGTTTCATTGACGGCATGTTGGGCATTGGCAGCATCGAGTTCGACACGCGCCGTTACGTGGTGCCCATCAACGATTTCGCCTTGGGCAACCGCAAGGGCACGCAGGTGTTTGGCTCGCTCACCGGCGGATTTGAGTTCCGCAACAACGGCATGATGTTCTCGCCGTACGCCCGCCTGGACTACTCCGCCGAGCGCCTGCAAGACAGTACCGAGAGCGGCGCTGGCGCCTACGCGTTGACTTATTTCGACCAGACCTCCTCGTCATTGCAAGGCGCTTTGGGCGCCCGCGCCGAGTCGATCCATTCCACCAGTTTCGGCTGGGCCATTCCGCGTGTGCGCGCCGAGGTGCGCCACGAGTTCCAAAGTGACCGCCAGGCCTTCATCTCCTACGCCGACCAGATTGGCGGCCCACGTTACGGCCTGGCCACGGCGGGCAGCGGGCGTGACGCGCTGGTGCTGGGCCTGGGCAGCGACTTCATCATGCGCGACGGCTGGACACTCGGTGTCGATTACCAACTCACGCAAACGTTCGGCCAGGCCTCCAGTTACGCGCTGCAGTTCAAACTCACCAAGGATTTTGACGCCAAAGGCCTGCCGCGGCTGGTGGGCAATTATTCAGACGAAGCCAGCAAACCGCTGGACATCCAGGTTGATGCCGGCTACATGTTTGACGACAACGTCACCCGCGCCAAGGCCGGGCCAGACAAACTCTCCGACAACATCTACAGCGTGAACGTGAGCAAGTCGGAGGTGTACCAGCTCTCCGAGAATTCCCGCTTTGTGCTCAGCGGCGCGCTGGGCGGCGAACGCTTCCAGAACTTCAATGGCCTCTCGCGCATCTCGGCTGGCATTGAAGGTGAATACCAGTACCGCAGCTCTTCCGAGTTCGACGCGCCCACCTTCGGCCTCTTTGGCAAAATCACCGCCGAGCGTTACCAGTCTTACCTGCGCAACGGTTACCGCACGTCGTTTGGCGCCTCTGTGCGCCAGCCCCTGACCGACCGCATCAGCCTGTTTGGCGCCATCGCCGGCAACCAGCGTTTTGGCAACAGCGCGGTCTTCAACACCTCGGAAACCGCGCTGCGCCTGAACGCCGACTACTCGCTCTCCGACCGTGCAACCCTGTATGCCACCGGCGAATTCCGCTTTGGCGACATCGTCTCCACCGGCCAGGCCTCGCTTGAAAACGTGAGTGTGGCCAAGGTGTTTGTGCAAGACGACGCTTACCCCGGCGGGCAGTTCTTCAGCTACAAGCTCGAAGGCCGCACCGTGCTGGCCACCATCGGCTACAACCTGGGTTTGGGCCCGCGCGACTCGCTTGATTTCTCCTGGCGCCATGTCCGCTCCACGCCGAGCCTGCGCCCGGCCTTTGTGACCTCGCCAGAGAGTTACATTGCCAACCAATGGGCAATCACGTATTTGGTCCGGTTCTAAGGCAGATTCCATGAGTTTCACCATAAACCCCGAACCACTTCACACCCGTCTGGCTACGCGGGCGCGCCAAGGCATGCGCATTGCTGCGCTCGCGGTGCTGGCCACGTTGACGGCCTGCGGCGGCGGCGGTGGTGGCACTTCCAGCGGCGGTGACGTGGTGCCTGGCGCCCGCCTGCCGCCAGCCGCCGTGAGCGGCCCTGACAGCTACTTGCTGTTCCCCAATCCGCAAAAACAGGCCGACGGCTCGCTGCAGGTCGATTCACTGGCCTACGCCACCGCCTATTACGAAGCGATTGACCCCAACAACGACCGCGACACGGTAGCCAAGTTCAAGGCCTTCAACCAGTTTGGCGTCGCTGGCCCCGGCATCGTCGAAGAAACGGTGATCGTCGGCGACCAGCGCGATTTGGGTTACGGCCGCAGGATGACCGCGCGCCAAAACGCCGATGGCACGCTCGCCTTTGTGGTCGACAACTTCCTGGTGGGCGGCTACGGCGCCTATTCGCCGTTCAATCTGGAGGCCGCCATCACCGGCGCCACGCAATGGCACCTGGGCACCAATGGCATCGAGTTCAGCCCCGGGCCGGGCGGCACCGTCAAATTCGCCAAGTTCTACACCTTTGACCCCAACACCGGCGCGCGCCTGCTCACGCTCAGCCTGGACGGGCGCGGCAACAAGGCCATGCCCACCGTCTGCATCAGCTGCCACGGCGGCCGTGGCGACCCGCTCACGCCGCCCGACGCCTTGGGCAAACGCCTGTTTGCCAAAGTGATGAACTCTGTCTCGCAGGCGCGTGGTGACGTGGGCGCGCAGTTGCACCCGTTTGAGCCCGCCTCGTTTGATTTCTCCACGCTGCCGGGTTTCAGCCGCGCGCTGCAGGAAAGCAAAATCAAGACCATCAACAAAATGGTCCTGTGCTCGATGCCGCTGCCCAATGGCTCGGCGCCATCGGCGTTTGCCGAAGACACCTGCCGCGCCGCCAACCGCGCCGGCAATGGCGGCGCAGCCACCGTCAACGAATACCAGGGCACCGCAGCCTTGCACCTCAAAGACATGTATGGCGGCGATGGCCTGCCGCTCAATGCCACTGCGACGCAAGACACCTATGTGCCCGGCAACTGGCAAACCAGCGGCCAAAGCTCGCTGTACCTCAACACCCAGGCGCAGGCCTGCCGCGTCTGCCATTTGTTGCGCGGCACCGGCAACCAGTCTGACATCGACTTTGACACCTTCACCAAATTCAACGGTTACGCCGACCGCATTAAGGCGCATGTGATCGACCGCGGCAACATGCCGCTGGCCAAACTCATCGCCGACAAATACTGGAGCACGCCCAGCATCAACGGCCCGATGGTCACTTTCCTCGCCGCCAATGGTTACGCCGACGCGGCCCAGCGCCCGGGCCGCCCGATTGCCGACCCAGGCCCCGGCCGCGTGGTCAAACAACTCACGACGCCACTCTCAAGCGCGATGAGCCTGTATTCAAACAGTTACCAGTGGCAAATCACCGCCGGCCCGACCGGAGCAGCCTTAAGCAGCGCCAGCGCCGCCAACCCGACCTTCACCGCCACCGTGCCCGGCAGTTATACGATTCAGCTGACCACCGGCAACGGCACAGCCTCAAGCACGCCCGCCACCATGACCCTGGTGGTCGACACGGCGCTGGCCTACAACCCCAGCGCGCTGCGTTTCAGCGACATCAAGTCGATTTTGCAAAACGTGGCCGGTGGCAACTGCGTGAGTTGCCACCAGGCGGGCGGCAATGGCAGCGTGACGCCGCCGATCTGGTACACCAGTTACGACCGCGCCGGCACCGGCAACGGCCTGGACGCCACCAACGACCACTGGTTCTACACCGAGTTGCGCGGCCGCATCAACTTCACTGACCTGGCTGCCAGCGCGCTGCTGCGCAAACCCTCCGGGCATCATCACAACGGCGGGCTGCGCACCGGCTTCAACGACACCCTGGCGCCGGGTCAGGCTGGGCGAGACGATTACGATAAAATTCTGGGTTGGATACTCAGCGGCGCACCGGAGTAGCAAGTCACGTATCTATTGAATAGTTTGCTATTAAAAATATATTAAAATTGATGTATTTTTATGCAAAAATATCAATTTAATTTATTTAAAACGTAAATTACATTCGCTACCGGCCAGAAATTAATATCCATGTTAATTTCATGACCCGCTCAATAGGTGCGCCGCGGCGCCGTGTAGTTGTCTTTGCCAAACACAAACGGCACGCGCCGGCCCACCAGGGTTTCAATCAGCGCCAACTCCTGGTCCGTGTGGTTTAAAAACGGCGCGTTGCGGATCTTGCGGCCCTCCGCGCCGTCTTTGGCGATGTAGACCGGCCGGTCGTGGTGCGCGGCGGCAATCACTTCACGGCTTTGCGGGTCGGTGCTGGAGGCCACTTCGGTGGCGCCGTAACAGGTGCAAAAGTAGCTGAGCTCCGGGTCTGACTCGACATAAAAGCCGGTACCGCGAATGCCCACAGTGGCGGTCGCCGTGCTCACCCGCATCGGCGCGTTGCGCGAGACGGAGAGCAGCTTGCCGGTGAGCATGCGCAAGCCGGCGATCAGCACCGAGCCAGCGCCGGCGTCGGCCGGCGGCTCGATCAGCAGTTTGCTGTCGCCGCGCAAAATCATCGAGTGGGTGTTGACGACAAAAATGATCTCGCTGTTTTTGCCCGTCTCCACGGTGTCGCCCGGCTTGATGCGGGTGGCCAGCGTTGCCGCGCTGTCGTTCACCGTGACCTGGCCCGAGAGGCCGTAGATCGACTGTGAGGGCGGCAGCTTCTGTGGCCGCGAGCCAAAAATACTGAAGCCCTGCGCCGCAGCGTCGGACAATGCGGTGGTGAAAAAACCGGCCGACAAAGCCTGTATCAGCCAGCGGCGGCGCGGGTCGTCCAGGTTCGGGTCAATGAGTTTCATGGTTGACTTGCTGGCTCAACTCGGGAGCCGTGGAGGGACAAAGTGGTAACAAATCGCAATAATTTTACCCAGCTGCAACTGTAATGCCCTTGAACTGTCCTGTGGCAATTTTTTTCTGCCACTCGGCCGGGCCGGTGATGTGGGCGCTGGTGCCACCAGAATCCACCGCCACCGTCACCGGCATGTCGACCACGTCAAACTCGTAGATGGCTTCCATGCCCAGATCGGCAAAACCGACCACCTTGGCCGTTTTGATCGCCTTGCTCACCAGGTAAGCCGCGCCACCCACGGCCATCAATGAAGCGCTCTTGTGTTTCTTGATGGCTTCGATGCCTTCCGGCCCGCGCTCGCCTTTGCCGATCATGCTGATCAGGCCGGTTTGCGAGAGCATCATCTCGACGAACTTGTCCATTCGCGTGGCCGTGGTCGGGCCTGCGGGGCCCACGGCCTCGTCACGCACCGGGTCAACGGGGCCCACGTAATAAATCACACGGTTGGTGAAGTCGACCGGCAGTTTTTCGCCCTTGGCCAACATGTCCTGGATGCGTTTGTGCGCGGCGTCGCGGCCGGTCAGCAGCTTGCCGTTCAACAGCAAGGTGTCGCCTGGTTTCCAGCTGGCCACTTCGGCCTTGGTGAGCGTGTTCAGGTCAACTTTTTTGCTGGTTTTGTAGTCGGGCGTCCAGTGCACGTCGGGCCAGATGTCGAGCGACGGCGGTGTGAGATAGACCGGGCCGCTGCCGTCCATCACCACGTGGGCGTGGCGGGTGGCGGCACAGTTGGGGATCATCGCCACCGGTTTGCCGGCGGCGTGCGTCGGGTACATCTTGATTTTCACGTCCAGCACGGTGGTGAGGCCGCCCAGGCCCTGCGCGCCAATGCCCAGGGCGTTGACCTTGTCGTGCAGTTCGAGGCGCAGGGCTTCGGTTTTGCTCAGCGCTTCGCCGCCTTTTGCGGCTTTTTGCGCCTTGGCCTGCAGCTCGTACATGTCGATGTCTTCCATCAGCGATTCTTTGGCCATCAGCATGGCTTTTTCGGCCGTGCCGCCGATGCCGATGCCCAGCATGCCCGGCGGGCACCAGCCAGCGCCCATGGTGGGCACGGTTTTGAGCACCCAGTCCACAATCGAATCACTCGGGTTCAACATGACGAGTTTGGATTTGTTCTCGCTTCCGCCGCCCTTGGCTGCAACGCCGATGTCGAGTTTGTCACCGGGTACCAGCTCAATGTTGATCACGGCGGGCGTGTTGTCTTTGGTGTTTTTGCGGTCGAATTGCGGGTCAGCGACGATGGAGGCACGCAGGGTGTTGTCGGGGTGGTTGTAGCCACGGCGCACACCTTCGTTGATCACGTCGTCCAGTGCGCCGTTGCCGTATGCCGCGCAGCCTTCAAACCGCACGTTCATGCCGATTTTGAGGAACACGTTGACGATGCCGGTGTCCTGGCACACCGGGCGGTGGCCGGTGGCGCTCATGCGGCTGTTGGTGAGGATCTGCGCAATCGCGTCTTTGGCGGCCGGGCCCTGTTCACGCTCGTAGGCGCGCGCCAGGTGGGTGATGTAGTCGGCCGGGT
>JANMMR010000076.1:0-3671 GCA_031373455.1 Rhodoferax sp. | reverse complement strand
CTGGCCATCAAACACCAAGGGCAGGATGCCTTCGTCGGCATTCAACGGCACCCAGAGCTCGATCAGCAGCGGGTGCTCCTTCAAGCTGGCCGCATTCTGGATGTCTGTGAGCTCCAGCACGCTTTCGTTGTCGCCGCGCGTGCCGGCGAAGTTCACCATCTGAATTCCCTGGCGCTCAAAAGCCCGCCAGAAATCCGCACCGCCTGCGGCACTTCGGGCGCCTTGTTTCGCGGAAGCCATGCTCAGATTGGCCTTGACCGAAGGATGCGCCTTGATGGTGATTTTCCCGCCAGCCAGTGCCGAGTCCAGCGTGCCCACCTGATCCAGGCGCCGCAGCACCTTGACGCGGCAGTCTTTGGTGAACCATTCATTCTGGTGTTGCATTTTGGGGCTGGGCGCATCGTCTTCGTCGCCGCCAATGCTGCGCGTTTGTGTCGCCGGGAGAATCTTGCCCAATACCAGGGCCGCTTGGGTCAGCAGGAAATCGTCCACCTTCTCGGTGCTGACAATCAGCTTGAAGCTGTCGATGGATTCGTTCGCGGTATCTTTGAGGTAAAAGTAATCTTTGGGCTCATCGCCCCACAACGTGACCCATGCGCCGTCTGAAGCTGCGGGTTCAATGGGGTCGTTGCGCAGGATCTGTATGCCATACGAGCTTGAAAAGTAGGCCAGCACCATGTGCAAGGTTTGGCCAGAGCGGTTGCGCACCTTGAATTTGCCCCGGATCTCTCGCCACTTTTCGCCACTTTTAGCAAAATCCAGAACAACCTCATGCGCTGTATAAACGTGCTCCTGGCCATTTTGCAATTGCTCGGTAAAAATGAAATCAACGAGTGAAGGGTCCATCTGGGTGCGCGGGTTTTGAAGGGCCAGACTGCGCTCCCACTGCACCAGGTGTTTCAGGATAGGCAGCATCGACGCCGCCGTACCAGCAGGGTTGAGAGCGTCCAGCGTTACACCCTGAAGGGTTTTGCCGGTCTCGCAGAGCTTGACCAGCAGGTTGCCGTTTTCTGTCTCGACGGCATAACGCGCGCCAGCTTCTTCATCCGTCAACGTCACCTGCACGCGGCCATCGGCCTCCAGTGCCGTCTGCAAGGCGGCCTTGAATGCGCTGTCGCCCGGGCAGTAAAACGGCGTCGGCACATGCGGCAGGCTGGTGATCTCGGCCCGGTAGCGAACCCATTCCTCGCTGGCAAAATCGAGCTTCAACTCACTTTTTTGCGGTCCCACCTGGACGGTGCTTGCGTGGCCAGCCAGGCGGGTCTGCGCGTTCTCGGGGTAAAGCGCCAGTGCAGCGGTTTTGTGCGGCTCAGTGGGCATGCCGTGAATCGCGCCGCAGTCAAGCTTCCAGCTGCCCAGGTCGAAATACACGCTGTAGCGGCGTGCGGCGACCAACGCCTCGCAGCCCAGAAAACCGCTGTGTGCGTTGAAATTGTCAAACGCCTCAAATTGCGGATTCTGGTTGTCGGCACGCCAGCGTACCGCCGCACGGCAGCGCACAAAAAGATCGGCATAACTCAGCGCTGCAGCCGATTTCTCCAACACTTTGACCAAGGTGCTGGTAAACACGCCGCCCTTCTTGCCCTGACCGTCGGCAGACTCCTGCGCCAGCTCCGTGCGCTCACACGCCGCCAGCAGGATGTGCCTGCCAGCGGGAATGGACAAACTCATTTTTTTCTGTTGCAGTTCGGCGTAATACCCACCCAGGTAAGTCTCCAGCGGGCGCTCAGTCGCAACTTCGTGGGTGAGCCGGGGTGTGAACCCCCGAAAGGCGTCGGCGCCGCGTGTGCCTGAGCCGGAGTGGCAGCAGTCCAAAATGACGGCCAAATGCGGCTGGTTTTTCGTGACCTGCGCGATCAGCACGGCCAGCTCTTTGTCGGCAAGGTCGAAACCGCCCGGGGCGCGGCTGTCAAAACAGACCAGACCTTCGTCCTTGCCATCCGGGTAGAACTCGCGGAACTGCCTGGCAGAAGCCCAACGGGCCCCGTGCCCACAATACTGGAACAGCGCCACGTCGCCTTGGCGGGCTTTGCCGAGGTGGCCGCGAAACTGGCGGATGATGTTGTCGCGCGTGGCCTCGCTGTCTTTGAGTGTCTCGACCGCGAGTTCGGCCTTGCTGAAACTGCCGGCGAGATAAGCGTGCAGCTTGTCCACGTCATTGAGGCAACCGGCCAGTTTGCCGACTTCAGGTGCGTAGTCGTTGATGCCGACCAGCAACGCGAAGACTTGCCTTGACATTGCGGAACCTCCTTGACGCTGACTTGTTATTGATTTTGTCCGGGTTTAGTCTGGCAGTAACCACCAAGGCCCGGCTAACCGCAGTCTTGTGCCTCCCCACCAGCCCGATAAAGTATCAGCGCGCGGGGGTGTTTTGGCAAGTGCGGCTTTTAAAGCGCCACCCGCACCCCGCGCGTCGCAGCCGACCGCCCTCTGGCCCAAGCAAACCAGTCAGCCGGGAAAAATCGCCGCCTTTGCCAATTTGCATGAATAATTAGCATGCATATTAACTTTTATGTGTTTTGTTAACTTCCATGTTAATTATTGAACCAAAAATACCTTTTCGACTGGAATTTCATGCCTTTTAGGCCTTGAAGTCACGAATAATATAGATTTATAGCTATATTATTAATAGCACATGTCATCACCTGAGTCAAACCTCGTGGGTGGTGATTCCGGCAAGCGCCACATTTCCTCAACCCTTCAACCAACCGGGAGACTCCCCATGAACCAAGACGCTTTCAACAAAGGCCTGAAAACCCGCCGCGAGGTGCTTGGCGCCGAATATGTCGACGCGGCCATCAAAAACGCCGACGATTTCAACCAACCACTGCAGGAACTCGCCACTGAATATTGCTGGGATGCGATCTGGAACCGGCAGGGGCTGGACAAGCGCACCCGCAGCATCATCAACCTCTCGATGTTGACGGCGCTGAACCGCCCGCATGAGCTCAAACTGCACGTGCGCGGTGCGATCAACAACGGCCTGAACAAAGACGGCATCCGCGAAGTGCTGCTGCAGACCGCCGAGCATTGCGGCGTGCCAGCGGCGATTGACAGCTTCCGCGGCGCGCGCGAAGTGTTCAAAGAAATGGGCATCTGAGCACGGCCTCTCCTGTGGTCGGCTTTATTGGCGTCGGGCACTCTGCAAGTGGCGCAAGGCAGCGCCCCGCTCATTTTGATGTTGCCCGACAGCCGCGTCGCGGATCATTGCGCGGCGTCCTGAATTGGCCTGCGGTAAACATATGGAAACGGGTAGAAAGAGTGATTTGCACCGCCCCGCAGCCTGCTTCATCCTTTTTACCCTATCCTATCGCCTTGCCCAAAACCTGAGAGCCGACCTTGGAAGTCTCCTTCACCCAAGAAATCAAATCCCTGCGCCTTGGCGCGGGTGACACCTTCCATGGCGAAGGCATTCTGGCCATCACCAAGGCGCTGTTGCAGTCGGGCGTGGCCTACGTGGGCGGTTACCAGGGCGCGCCGGTCTCGCACCTGCTCGACGTGATGGTGCAGGCCAAGGACTACATGGACGAGCTCGGTGTGCATGTGGAGGCCTGCTCCAACGAAGCCTCGGCGGCGGCGATGTTGGGCGCCTCCATCCACTACCCGCTGCGCGGTGCGGTAACCTGGAAGTCCATCGTCGGCACCAATGTGGCGGCCGACGCGCTCTCCAA
>JANMMR010000060.1:0-10280 GCA_031373455.1 Rhodoferax sp. | reverse complement strand
CGGTCTTGCCGCCGACCGACGAATCGACCTGCGCCAGCAAAGTTGTTGGCACCTTGACGAATGGCACGCCGCGCATGTAACAGGCCGCCGCGAAGCCGGTCATGTCGCCGACTACGCCGCCGCCCAGCGCAAAAAGGATGGTTTTGCGGTCACAGGCGTTGGCCAGCAATTGGTCAAAAATCAGGTTGAGTGTTTGCCAGGTTTTGTGGTCTTCCCCATCGGGAAGTACCACTTGGTGCACTTTGGCAAATCTGCCCTGCAACGATGCGCTCAACCGCTTCCCATAAAGCGGCGCTACGGTGGAGTTGCTGACAACCACCGCACACGTGGCCTTCGGCAAGTCAGCCCATGACTGCGGTTGATCCAGCAATCCCGCGCCAATCAGGATGGCATAGCTGCGGTCACCAAAATCGATGGCGACCTGGCAGTTGGCGATTGGTTTGTCTGACGAAGTTTGCATAGACGGGTAGTTTATGGGAACCCGCAATTGCCGCAAATACCGCAATTATTTAGCCCCGAAAAGCCCCGGGGTCAACTAGCATCACGCAGGCGGAACAACGCCGGCCAATTCGAGCTGCATCACAATCATGTTCACCAGGGTCGCGACCGACGGTCGCCCGGTCTCGAGCAGAAAATGTGCGGTCTCACGGTAAAGCGGATCCCGCGCAAAAAAGAGGTCGCGCAAGCGGCCCAAAGGGTCCGAGACCTGAAGCAAAGGCCGATTCAAATCATGGCGCAAACGGCGGAACAACTCGTCGGGGGTCGACTTGAGGTAAATGACTTTGCCGCGCTCGCGCAGGTGGATGCGGTTGGACTCGCGCAGGACAGACCCACCACCCGTCGACAACACGCCCGTGTGTGACTGCGTCAGGTCGTCCAGGACTTCTTGCTCGACGTCCCGAAAACGATCTTCACCTTCGCGTTCGAAGTATTCTCGGATGGAGCAGCCCAAGCGATCCTCAATCGCGTGGTCTGAGTCAACGAACGGGAGGTGTAGCCGCCGCGCAAGTTGGCGGCCCACAGTGGACTTGCCTGAACCGGGCAGGCCGACGAGGGCGATCAAGTGGCTCAAGGTCCCAGTTTCAGGAGTCGTCTTGTAGGTTGAGGCCTAAGCATGTCTCTCAATCCAAACCTAACACTGCAACGGTCTCACGGGCAAAAACAGGGACAGTTTCCTCGGAGCGAAAAAGTTGAACAAACAACTCCAGCTTTGCCCACTCTCATTTCCGTAGAAAACATCGGTCGCTGGATTTAGCGCAACGCTCGGTCAGTGACAACCTTGGGAGTGATAAACACCAGCATTTCCTGCTTGTTTGCGACCCTTGCACGAGACTTGAACAGGTTTCCAACTCCAGGCAAGTCGCCCAAAAATGGCACTTTGGTTTCATTCTCAGATTCTGTCAACTCAAAAATCCCGCCGATGACCACGGTCCCACCGTTGTCCACGAGCACCTGCGTTTTGATCCGTTTCGTATTGATGGAAAGACCTGCGGCAGTTGCCTGGCCTACCGAGTTCTTGTTCACTTCAACATCCATGATGATGCCACCCTCGGGCGTGATTTGAGGTGTCACCCGCAATGAGAGGTTCGCTTTAACGAACTCGATGGCAGTGGCGCCCGAACTTGTTGCCCGCTGGAAGGGAATCTCAACACCTTGTTCAATCGAGGCTTCCTTTTGATCCGCCGTAACCACCCTGGGACTGGAAACTATTTTTCCCTTGCCGTCGGCCTCGAGTGCTGACAACTCAAGATTCAAAAACCGGTTTGCAGCAGAACTGAACAATGAAAGCGCAAACGTTGCGGCGGAGGCGCCACCTTGACCCACGGCCGGCAGATTCACAAAATTGCTGGTCAAATCCACAGCGCCCCCGGCCCCACTGGTTGCAACCGCATTGCTGTAGTTGGTGCCAAAAGCAACTCGAGTATCACCCCCAAATGGAAACCCGCCACTTCCACCCCGCTGCGCATTCAAATCACTGCTTCCAAGTCTGACACCAAGAGACTTGCCAAACGTGTCTGAGGCTTCAACAATCCGGGCCTCTATCAAAACTTGGCGAACAGCAACGTCAAGTTTCGCAATCATTTGCTGAATCGACTCAAGTTTGCTTCCAATATCTGTCACAAAGAGCTGATTGGTTCGGACCTCGGCAATAACGCTCCCGCGGTTGCTCAGAATTTTGGTACTCGTGACGCCGCCACCACCGGAGCCGATGAGACCCGAGGCTACCTCGGCGGCCTTGGCGTAATTAAGTTGAAAGGACTGCGTTCGCAAATTCTCAAGTCCCTCAAGCGCCACATTGGACTCCCGCTCCAGCTTTTCCTTGGCCGCGATTTCGTCACGGGGCGCAATCCAGAGCACGTTGCCATTTTTCTTGACGCCCAGGCCTTTGGCTTGAAGAATGATTTCGAGTGCCTGGTCCCAAGGTACGTCTTGCAGGCGCAGCGTGACGGACCCGGCAACCGAGTCGGAGGTCACAATGTTGAAATTGGTGAAGTCGGCGATCACCTGCAACAGCGAACGCACTTCAATGTTCTGAAAATTCAGCGACAGTTTTTGCCCGGTGTAGCCGACGCCTTGTGTCAGTTTGCCGGGGTCTACTTTTTGGAGTTTGACCTCCACAACAAACTGGTCGTCGCTTTGGTAGGCACTGTGTTCCCAGGCGCCCTTGGGCTCGATGACCATTCGAACGCGGTCACCGGATTGAAAGGTCGTGACCGACTGCACCGGAGTTCCAAAGTCAGCCACGTCCAGGCGCCTGCGCAATCCTTCTGGAAGTGTCGATTTCATGAACTCGACCACGAGCGTTTGCCCTTGCTGGCGGATATCGACGCCGACCTGGTTGCTGGGCAACGAAACGATAACTCGGCCAGAGCCGTCAGTACCACGACGGAAATCCAGGTCCTTGATAGGTTGTGTGTCACGGGTTTGCACCGGCGAAAATGCGGGGGCACCAGCGGCTACCGGGGCTGCACTGCCGGTCACTTGACCCATCACCAACAGCAAGGTCTTGCCCTGCAACTCGGCTTTATACGCTGCCGCTTGCTTGAGGTTGACCACAACACGCGTGCGATCCCCAGCCTGAACAACGCTCACTGAGCGCAGATTGCCTTGGTTGATCTCCACAGTAGATCGACCCATGGCGTTGGAAACGCCGGGGAAATCCAGCGCGATGCGGGCCGGTGACTGAATGGTGAATCCGGTGGGTATTGCAGAAAGTGGTTGGGACAGGTCAATGCGGACAACTTCAGTGCCGCCCTGAACAGACCCCGAAATCGCCTCAATACTGGTTTGCGCCTGCGCACCCAGCGCCAACATTGCGGTCGCAAGAAAAAGCCCGGCACGTCTCCAAATGTTCATTGCCAAATACCCACTTTGATTCTTCATTTTGACCTCTCTTGCAACTGCAACTTTGCAGGGCGTTCTATCCACTCGCCAACAGCGTCTTGCACGATTTCACGCAAGATGATTTCGGTTTCTGCAATCTTGTTGACCCGCCCAAAGTTTTGACCCAGGTAATTGCCGAGTCGAACCTGGTACAGAAGGTTGTCAACCTTGACCAAAGCCACGGGCTGGCCACCGCGCACCAGACTGCCAACCATCGACAGGGCATCAAGGGGATACGATTCGAGTGCTTCCTTGCGGCGGGCCAATTCAGGCGCCACCAGAGCCGCGTTGGCTGTGGCTTGCGAAGCCTCACCTTTAAGCGCCTGCGTGAGTTTCTCGCGGCTGAAGGGCTCCACTGAACCGGCAATCTGGTAGCTCTCGGGCTTGAACTGCTTGGGTTCGGAAATTGGCGCAACCTTGGGCCGGGTCTGGCTTTTTTGCGTGGCCATCCAGCCGCGTAATTCGTCTTCGCTGGAAGAGCCGCACGCGCTCAACAACAGGAAACTTGCCAACCAAATCCCCAACTGCAGTTGTCCTGACGAATGGGTACGCTTTTTTTGGGTACTCATTTTTTCGCCCCTTTCGGCGCAACGGCTTTGCGCTGAGCGGCAATCTCGTCCTGGTCCAGGTACCGGAATGTGCGGGCCGAGGCCCTCATGGACAACGTGTTGTCGCGCACCGGGGTAATTTCAAGGTTGTTCAGTGTGACGATCCTGGACAGGTTGGCAATATCCGAAGCAAATGACCCCATGTCGTGGTAGCGACCCGTCACACGGACTTCAATCGGCAATTCGGCGTAATACTCCTTGACCGCCACACTGCCTGGCCTGAACAGCTCAAATTGAAGACTGCGGCCCAAGCCGGCCTGGTTGATGTCTGACAACAGCGCATCCATTTCAGCTTTGCTGGGCAGTTGTTTCTCCAACTGGGTCACGTACTGCTGCACCTGTTCCCGCTGTTTCTTGAGCGCATCGAGGTTGACCGCTTTAGCCAGCTTGGCTGTGTAATCATCACGCAACTTGACTTCTGTTGCCTGCTCCCTGGCCAACTCTTCTTCCGAGTTGACCAGCCAGGCGAACCACAGACCCACCACAACCAAGACACACACCAACAGGAGCAGGGCATTGCGCGGCAGCGCAGGCCAGACCGAGGGATCGCGCGGATCGAGGTTGCGAAACTGGCTCGCAATTTTTTCCTGCACGCCCGCAAAATCGACTTTTTGAGGGGCTTTTTCAGATTTAGTGGCCATTGCGTGCGCTCTATTTTTTCTGCGGCGCAGATGCCGCTGCACTTTGCGCCGCTGCAACAGTAGCCGCCGCTTGAGCTGCTTTTTGCGCGTCGCTGGAACGGACTATGCGAACCCGGATGTTGAAGTTCGCCACGCGTTTCTGCTCCCGTGGGTTCAGCGACACATTGCCCGCAACAATTTCGATCAGCTCTGGTTTGGTAAACCACGGGCTGTTATTGGCCAAATTGCGCAAAAGTTCAGAAACGCGTTCGTTGGATTGCGCCACGCCTTGCAGGGTCACCAACTGGTTGTCCTGCTTCATTGAGCCAATGTAAACACCGTCGGGCAATTGTTTGACCAATTCGGTCAGCAGGTAAACCGGCTGGTTGCGGTCGGCCTGCAAGTCTTCCACGGCCTGCTGGCGCGCCCGCAGGGCTGCAATTTCCGCTTCCAGTCCGGCAATATCCTTGATCTGCCCTTCAAGCACCTTGATTTCGGTGCTCAGCACATTGTTTTTGCGTTGTTGACCCGATATTTGAGCCTGGTACCAAAGGTAAATGCCACCCGCAATCAAGCAACCCAACAGGGCTGCGGCCCCCAGCGACAAGTTGAAAAAATCGCGCCGATGTTTGCGCGCGGCCTCCCGGTGGGGAAGCAGGTTGATCAGGATCACTGCATGAACCTCCGCAGCGCCAGGCCGCATGAAGTCAGATAAGAAGGCGCTTCGCGTGTCATTTTCTTGAGCCGCACGCCGTCGCCCATCTCCATGCCTTCGAAAGGATTGAGCAGGTTGCAGGTGAAGGTGGTGTGCTGGCTGACGGCCGCCGTCAAGCCCGGCAGCGCGGCCGAACCGCCCGCCAACAGGATGTAATCAACCTTGTTGTGCGGTGTGCTGGTGAAAAAGAACTGCAGAGCGCGCCCGATCTCCTGGACCATGCTTTCCACAAAGGGCTTGAGAACACTCGATTCGTAATCGTCCGGCAGTTCGCCACTGCGTTTTTTGGTTTCCGCTTCTTCGAGTGAAAACCCATATTGGCGCACGATCAACTGGGTGAGCTGGGCGCCGCCAAAAGCCTGGTCTCGGTCATACAAAACCTCGTCGTCCCGCAGCACCTGCATGCTGGTCGTCATGGCACCCACTTCAAACAGGGCCACGATGGTTCCGGCACCCTTGTTGGGCAGGCTTTCAATCAGCCGGCCAGTCGCAAGTCGGGAAGCAAAGGATTCAACGTCAATCACAACCGGCTTGAGCCCGGCTGCTTCGGCCAGACCCTGAATGTCCTGAACCTTCTCGCGCCGGGACGCCGCAATCAGCACGTCGATGTCGCCGGCGGAGGCACTGCTTGGGCCAATCACGCAAAAATCCAGGCTCACTTCCTCCAGCGGAAATGGGATGTACTGGTTGGCTTCGGTCTCGACCTGCAGCTCCAGCTCAAGGTCCGTCAACCCACCCGGGAGGATGATCTTCTTGGTGATCACCGCAGACGGCGGCAAGGCCATGGCCACATTCCTGGTTTTGGTGCCGCTTTTTTTCACCAGTCGGCGCACGGCTTCGGCCACCTCATCGAATTTTTCGATATTGCCGTCGGTGATCCACCCGCGCTCCAGTGGCTCGATGGCGCACCGGTCGAGCACCAGGTTGCCACCCTTGTCACGGCTCAGCTCAACCAGCTTGACACTGGAAGAACTGATGTCCAAGCCCAACATTGGAGCGGGCTGGCGGCTAAACAACGATCCCAAAGAGATCAAGGCAATCCCCTGAAACATGCCGATTGAGAACCGGCGAAACTTAAGACTTCACTTGAATGCTATCAGTAAGCTCCTTGTCCCGCAAAGGATTTTTCGAATTTGAGTGCTATCAAACGTTGTCAAAAGCAGACGCTTCTCAATCAAAGGTGTGGGCGTCTGTCGCGTTAATTTGGCCTTCGGTACATCCCGGTAACAATGCAACACACCCCCAATTTCCCGAAGCCGCGTTCCCTTTTTTATAATAGTGACGCGACCTTACCGCTTTTTTAATGCCCCCCACCCCCGCTCCCGACGCCAGCCACAACAGCAAAAACACCAGCAAGGTTTTCGGCGGCGCCAGATTGCCCTACGTTTTGCTGCGCGTTGTCTATTGGACAACCGGTCTCCTGTTGGCTGGCGCGCTCTCAATTTTGGCGATCGTGGCGATCGCACTCGCGGTGGCATACCCAAATTTGCCGGATATCAGCGACCTGTCGGACTACCGGCCGATTCTGCCGCTGCGCGTTTATTCCTCCGACAACGTGCTGCTTGGCGAGTTTGGCGAGGAGCGGCGCAACCTTACCCCGATCAAAGACATCCCCAAGGTGATGATTGACGCCGTGTTGGCCATTGAAGACACCGAGTTCTACGAACACGGCGGCGTTTCCTACAAGGGCTTCCTGCGCGCTGCGCTGGCCAACCTGGGCAAAGCCAAAAGCCAGGGCGCCTCGACCATCACCATGCAGGTGGCGCGCAATGTGTACCTCTCCAACGAGAAAAACTACATCCGCAAGATCTATGAGGTGTTGCTGACCTTCAAGCTCGAGCACCTGCTCACCAAAGACCAGATTCTTGAGATCTACATGAACCAGATCTTCCTGGGCAACCGGGCCTACGGGTTTGCCGCCGCGTCGGAAGCCTATTTCGACAAGCCGCTGAAAAACATCACCATCGCCGAGGCGGCAATGCTGGCCGGTTTGCCCAAAGCACCGTCGGCCTATAACCCGATCAGCAACCCCAAGCGCGCCCGCGCGCGGCAATTGCACATCATCGACCGGATGCTGGAAAACAAGTTCATCACCGCCGCCCAGGCCACCGACGCCGCCCAGGAGACACTGAAAATCAAGCCTTCGGGCGAAGCCTACCGGGTCCATGGCGAATACATCGCCGAAACGGTGCGCCAGCTGATGTTTGCCCAATACGGCGCCGAGACCTACACCCGTGGCTTGAACGTCTACACCACTGTTAAATCCAGCGAGCAGGACGTGGCCTACAAGGCGCTGCGCCGCGGCATCATGGACTTTGAGCGCCGCCAGGTCTACCGCGGCCCCGAGCAGTTCTTCAACCTGCCGGCAGCGGCCGGCCAGGAACTGGATGAAGCAATTGACGAGGCGCTGGACGAATTTCCCGACAATGGCGACGTGATGTCGGCCGTGGTGCTGGACGCCAACAGCCGCAAGATTACCGCCATCCGGCCCAACAGCGAGGTGGTTGAAATCACCGGCGACAACCTCAACCCGGCCCGCTCCGGCCTGGCCGATAAGGCCGCGCCCAACATCAAGATCCGCCGGGGCGCGCTGATCCGGGTCGCCAAAACCGCCAAAGGCGTCTGGGAGATCACCCAACTGCCCGAAGTGGAAGGTGCGTTTGTTGCGCTGGACCCGCGCACGGGCGCCATCAAGGCCATGGTGGGTGGCTTTGATTTCGAGAAGAACAAGTTCAACCACGTGACCCAAGCCTGGCGCCAGCCCGGCTCGAGTTTCAAGCCGTTTGTGTATTCGGCGGCGCTCGAGAAGGGCTTCACACCCTCGACCGTCATCAACGATTCACCCCTGTTTTTCAGCGCCGGCGTCACCGGCGGGCAGGCTTGGGAGCCGAAAAACTACGACGGCAAGTTTGACGGCCCGATGCCCATGCGAACCGGCTTGGCGCGCTCCAAAAACATGATCTCCATCCGCATCCTGAACGCCATCAGCCCGCAGTTTGCGCAAAGCTGGATCACCCATTTTGGCTTTGACGAGGAAAAACACCCCGCCTACCTCACCATGGCGCTGGGTGCCGGCTCGGTCACGCCGATGCAAATGGCCACAGCCTATTCCGTGTTTGCCAATGGCGGTTACCGCGTGAACCCCTGGGTGATTGCGCGTGTGACGGAGCAAAAAGGCAAAGTCCTGCAGCAGACCAAAGCGCCGGTGCTGGACGAATCCGCCCGCACCATCGCGCCGCGCAACGCCTTCCTGATGAGCAGCCTGCTGCTGGAGGTTACCCGCTCGGGCACCGCCGCCAAGGCCAAGGTGGCACTGGGGCGTGGCGACATTTACGGCAAGACCGGCACCACCAACGACTCCATGGACGCCTGGTTCGCCGGTTACCACCCAACGCTGACAGCGGTCACCTGGATCGGCTACGACACGCCGCGCAAACTCGGCAGCAACGAAACCGGCGGTGGCTTGAGCCTGCCGGTCTGGATCAGCTTCATGCAGCACGCACTCAAAGGTGTTCCGGTGGCTGAGATCACCCCGCCCGAAGGCGTGACCAACGTCGGCGGCGAGTGGTACTTCACAGAATTTGCCCGTGGCGGCGTTCAGTCCCTGGGACTCGAACCGGAAGGCGCGGACGGCTCCCACTCGGTGCATGCCCTGCCGCCGGCCGAAGAGAAAAAGCGCATCCTCGATTTGTTCAAGAACTGAACTGCAAGCCCTGCCCGGCCTGTTCGCTGGCAAACCGCGACAGGTTGGCAAAAAATTCACCCTGCCCTTTGGTGTCGCGCCACGCGTTGTCGACGTATTTGTAGTGGTAACCGCCCGACTTGGCCGCCAGCCAGATTTCGTGCAGCGGCTTTTGCAGGTTGATGACGATCTGGCTCTTGTTCTCAAACACCAGGGTGATCATGCCGCCCACACGCTGGTTGTCGATGTCCGCCTCGGTTTCTTCGTTGATGCGGTCACACGCGGCTTCAATCGCCTTCAGCACGGTTTCCGCGCGGTCCAAAAATTCCAGGTCGGTCATTACAATTTCACCATGCTTTCATCTTGCCGGATTCTAGTCAGCCACGCCAACCGCACGGCCCGCAGGGTTTCGCTCGCGCCCCGGTTCCTGACGAAGTTGACCTTGCTGACCAGCTTCGGCCTCGGTTTGACCGCCTGCGGGCAGCAGGGCCCCTTGTACCTGCCGACCGAACCAGCCGCCGCCAACCGCGCCACGCTGCTGCAAACGCTGTTGCCGCGCTCCAGCGCGGAGCCTGCATCGCAAAATCCTGCCTCTGCCGCGTCGCCCGATGCTGTGCCACCCGCGCAAGGCGCCGCCACACCACCTTCTGCCCCGCCCTCCCGGTAAACGCCGTGGCCTAGCCGCCACCCCATCACCACGTTCGCATGACTTCATCCACTCTCCCCGGCCATCCCCATTTCGCCTATGAAAACGGCCAACTGCAGGTTGAAAAAATCGCGTTGTCCGCACTGGCCCGCAGCCACGCAACACCGCTTTTCGTCTACTCCAAAGCCGCCATGGTGGCGGCGCTGTCGGCGTACCAGCGCGGTTTTGAAGGCCGCCGCTCGCAGATTTGTTATGCCATGAAGGCCAACCCGGCGCTGGGCGTGATCCAGGTGTTTGTGCAGGCCGGTTGCGGCTTTGACATCGTCTCGGGCGGTGAACTCGAGCGTGTGCTGGCGGCAGGCGCCGAGGCGGAAAAAATTATTTTCTCGGGCGTTGGCAAAACCCGCGCAGAGATGAAACGCGCGCTGGAGGTGGGCATTGGCTGCTTCAACGTCGAGAGCGAGGCCGAACTCGAAGTGCTCAACGAAGTTGCCTTGGGCCTGGGCAAACGCGCGCCGGTGAGCGTGCGCGTGAACCCCAATGTCGACCCCAAAACGCACCCGTATATTTCCACCGGCCTCAAGGGCAACAAATTTGGCGTGGCGCACGAGCGCGTGTTGCAAAC
>JANMMR010000052.1:0-3325 GCA_031373455.1 Rhodoferax sp. | reverse complement strand
GGTAGACCGCATCAAGGCCCTGTTGCCCCAGTTGCAGGCGACCTTGCCAGCCTCTATTGACGTACAGGTGCTGACCGACCGCACCACCACCATCCGCGCGTCGGTGCGGGATGTACAGATCGAGCTGCTATTGGCCATCGGGCTGGTGGTCGCGGTGATATTTGTCTTCTTGCGCAGCGCCTCGGCCACCTTGATCCCGAGTTTCGCCGTGCCGCTGTCGATCGTTGGCACCTTCGGCATCATGCACCTGGCGGGTTTTTCCATCAACAACCTGACGCTGATGGCGCTGACCATCTCCACCGGTTTTGTGGTGGACGACGCCATCGTGATGATCGAAAACATCGCGCGGTATGTCGAGAAAGGCATGCCGCCGATGCAGGCCGCGCTGGACGGCGCCAAACAAATCGGCTTTACCATCATTTCGTTGACGATCTCGCTCATCGCGGTGCTCATTCCGCTTTTGTTCATGGGCGACGTGGTGGGCCGCCTCTTCCACGAATTCGCCATCACACTGGCCGTCGCCATCCTGATCTCAGCCGTGGTCTCGCTCACACTCACACCCATGTTGTGTGCGCGCCTGCTCAAACACACGCCCGAGGAAAGCCATGGCCGCCTGTACCGGGCGACGGGCCGCGCTTTCGAGGTGACGATCCACCGCTATGGGCAGATGCTCAACTGGGTGCTCGACCGGCAGTTCGCCACGATGCTGGTCTTCGGCATCACGCTGACCCTCTCCGCCTGGCTGTATTTTGTGGTGCCCAAGGGTTTTTTCCCGCTGCAAGACACGGGTGTGATCCAGGGCATCACCGAGGCCTCGCAGTCCACCTCGTTTGGCGCCATGGCCGAGCGCCAGCAGGCGATGGCCGAGTTGATCCTCAAAGACCCGGCCGTGCAAAGCCTCTCGAGTTTCATTGGCATCGACGGTGGCAACACCACGCTGAACGCGGGGCGGATGTTGATCAACCTCAAACCCAAAGCCGAGCGCGACGCTGCCTCCAAAGACATCGCCAGCATCATCCGCCGCATCACGGAAAACACGCGCAAGGCGCCTGGCATCGAGCTCTTCCTTCAGCCGGTGCAAGACCTGACCATTGAAGACCGCGTGGCCAAAACGCAGTACCAGTTTTTGCTCTCCAGCCCCAACATCGACGAGCTCAACGCGCAGACCAACGCGCTGCTGGAGCGCCTGCGCACCTTGCCGCAACTGGCCGACGTGGCCAGCGACCTGCAAGACAAGGGCCTGCAGGCCTACGTGGAGATTGACCGCGCGGCGGCCGGGAGGCTGGGTGTGACGGTCGCCGGCATCGACAACGCGCTTTACAACGCCTACGGCCAGCGCCTGATCTCCACCATCTTCACGCAGTCCAACCAGTACCGCGTGGTGCTGGAGATGGCGCCCGAATTCAAGATCGGCCCGCAGTCACTGGGCAACCTGTTTGTGCCGGCCAGCACCGGCAAGCAGATTCCGCTCTCCAGCGTGGCGCGGGTGGTTGAGCGGCCAATGGCGCTGGCGGTGAACCACGCCGGGCAGTTCCCGTCGGCAACGATTTCCTTCAACGCAGCACCCAATGTGTCGCTCGGCGAAGCGGTGCAAGCCATCAAGACCGAAGTGGCGGCGCAGAACCTGCCGGACAGCATCGAGACCAGCTTCCAGGGCGCGGCGCTGGCCTTCCAGGCATCACTGAACAACACGCTCTTGCTGATCCTCGCGGCCATCGTCACCATGTACATCGTGCTGGGCGTGTTGTACGAGAGTTATATCCACCCGCTGACCATCCTCTCCACCCTGCCCTCGGCGGCGCTGGGCGCGCTCTTGGCGCTGCTCATGACGCGGCTGGAGCTGGACGTGATCGCCGTCATCGGCATCGTGCTCCTGATCGGCATCGTGAAGAAAAACGCCATCATGATGATCGACTTCGCCCTTGATGCGCAGCGTGAGCAAGGCTTGCCAGCCCGCGAGGCCATCCACCAGGCTTGCCTGCTGCGGTTCCGCCCGATTCTCATGACCACACTGGCAGCCCTGCTCGGCGCGCTTCCGCTGATGCTGGGCACGGGCGTTGGCAGCGAGCTGCGCCACCCGCTGGGTGTGACGATGGTGGGCGGCTTGATCGTGAGCCAGCTGCTCACGCTCTTCACCACACCGGTGATCTACCTGGGTTTTGATGCACTGGCCGCGCGCTGGCGCCACAAGGTGCCGGTTGCTGCGCCGTCCGGGAGTGCGCCATGAAACACCCGCCGGGGGTCATGATTAATACCCAAGTTAACATATTTGGCAAAAATGCCTTGAAATTAACATGGGTGTTAATTATTGGCGGTTTCAGTCGCATTTTTGGGATATTTATAGAAGAATCGGCACTGAAGTCACGAATTTATTGGATTTATTGCTATATTATTTATAGCATTCAAAGCGGCGTTGTATTTCCGGCCGGGGAGCCTGCGTGATGGGGTTCTCATCCCTCTTCATCCACCGCCCTGTCGCCACCACGCTGTTGACACTGGGCGTCGCCCTGGCGGGTGTGATCAGCTTTTTTCTGCTGCCGATTTCACCGCTGCCACAGGTTGACTTTCCCACGATTTCAGTCAGCGCCAGCATGCCCGGCGCCAGCCCCGACACCATGGCCGCCACCGTGGCCACGCCACTGGAGCGCGCTTTGGGCGCCATCGCAGGTGTGACGGAAATCACGTCCTCTTCGTCGCTCGGCAACACGCGTGTTGTGTTGCAGTTTGACCTGAGCCGCGACATCAATGGCGCCGCGCGTGACGTGCAGGCCGCCATCAACGCCTCACGTGCGCTCCTGCCCACGGGCTTGCCCAGCAACCCGAGTTACCGCAAGGTGAACCCGGCCGATTCGCCGGTGATGATCCTCGCGCTCACGTCAGACACGCTGACGCGCGGCCAGATGTACGACGCCGCTTCCACCGTGCTGGCGCAGCGCCTGGCGCAGGTCGAGGGCATCGGGCAAGTGACGATTGGCGGTGGCGCGTTGCCGGCCGTGCGGGTTGAAATTGACCCCAACCGGCTCTCAAGCAACGGCCTCTCGCTCGAAGACGTGCGTGTCGCCATCACCTCCACCAACGCCAACCGCCCCAAAGGTTCGGTGGAAGACGGCGCACGCAGCTGGCAGATTGGCGCGAACGACCAGGCCGGGCTTGCCGCTGACTACGCGCCGACCATCCTGCGTTACCGCAGCGGCAGCGCGGTGCGCCTGGCCGACGTGGCCGATGTGGTCGATTCGGTGCAGGACGTGCGCAACTACGGCGTGGCCAATGGCAAACCGTCGATTTTGCTGATCCTCAACAAGGCGCCTGGGGCCAACATCATCGA
>JANMMR010000036.1:0-4205 GCA_031373455.1 Rhodoferax sp. | reverse complement strand
GGAAATGCCGGCCGCTCCGACGAGCGGGTTCATTTTCCCGCCGGAAATGACACGGATTTGGCGCGTGCTCACGACGCCGGAACTGCGGCATACACCGCGGGTGTCCGCGCTGTTCGACTACCTGGTCGACGAGGTCGATGCGCTGCGGCCGATCCTCACCGGCGCGGGCATTGGCTGATCAATGGTCAATGGTGGGCACCGAAGTGCTCGCCCGCCTTCAGTTGGTAGACCGTGCCGCAATAGGGGCACTTGGCCTGCCCGGTGCGCGCCACATCCAGGTACACCTTGGGGTGGCTGTTCCAGATTTTCATGTCGGCCTTGGGCGACGGGCAGAAAATGCCGCCCTGGTGGTTCAGGTCGCTGGCCAGGAGTTTGACGGGGGGCTGGCTCATGCCGCCACCTTGGTCAGCCAATGCGCGTATTTGGCGTTGCGGCCGTTGACGATGTCAAAAAACGCCGACTGGATTTTTTCGGTGATGGGCCCGCGCGAACCCACATAACCCTCCTTGCCCAGTTCGATGCGGTCAAGCTCGCGTATCGGCGTGACTTCTGCCGCCGTGCCGGTGAAGAAGGCTTCATCGCTGATGTACACCTCGTCGCGGGTGATGCGTTTTTGCACCAGCTCCAGGCCCAGGTCTTTGCAGATGTGCATCACGGTGTTGCGGGTGATGCCGTTGAGCGCGCCGGCCGAAAGATCGGGTGTGTAGACCACGCCGTCTTTCACCACAAACAGGTTTTCCCCTGCACCTTCCGAGACAAAACCATTGGCGTCGAGCAGCATGGCTTCGTCGTAACCGTCGTCCAGCGCTTCCATGTTGGCCAGGATGGAGTTGGTGTAATTGCTCACGGCTTTGGCCTGCGTCATGGTGATGTTGACGTGGTGGCGCGTGTAGCTGGAAATCTTCACGCGGATGCCGCGCTTCATGCCTTCCTCGCCCAGGTACGCGCCCCAGGCCCAGGCCGCGACCATCAGGTGGATGGTATTGCCGCGCGGACTCACGCCGAGTTTTTTGTCGCCGATCCAGGTGAGCGGGCGCAGGTAACAGCTGTCGAGTTTGTTCTCGCGCACGACGGCTTTTTGCGCTTCGTTCACCTGTTCTTTGGTGAAAGGGATCGCCATGCGCAGAATCTTGGCGCTGTTGAAGAGGCGATCGGTGTGTTCGTGCAGGCGGAAGATCGCCGTGCCATTCACTGTGTTGTAGGCGCGCACGCCCTCAAACGCGCCACAACCGTAGTGCAGAGTATGCGTGAGCACGTGGATCTTGGCGTCGCGCCAATCGACCAGCTGGCCGTCCATCCAGATTTTGCCGTCGCGGTCGGACATGGAGGGGGGTTGAAGGCTCATGGGGTTCCTTGTCGGGCCCGCTGTGCGCGCGGGCGGTGGGCTGTGAATGGCGGGGATTTTACGGCGTGACCGGGCTGGCTCACCGCTCACCGCTCAGCCGGGGCAGGAGTTGGCGCAGGCTCGGCAGCTTGATCGGGCTCGGTAGGCCGGAACATCTCCCACTGAACCAGCTTGCCACCTGAAAACGTGCAGGTCACATGGGAGTCGCCATTGTCCGTCCAGCGGAACACTTCGGGCTGCTGGTTTTTTTCAGACAGCAACTTGCCAAAGGCGCGCGTCATCGCCACCACGTGCAAAAGCGTCATGCCGGGTTTGAGACGGGCGTTGAGCATGACGCTGCTGGCCACGTAACCGATGGGTTTCGCAGCGGCGCGGCGCATCACCGCCATCATGCGGGTGAAATGCAGCAGCATCCACATCACCAAAGCGCCCACGGCGATGGCCACGCCGCCCCAACCGAAGCGCTGGTAAGCCAACGCGACCAAGGCCACACCCAGCACCGGAATGCCGATGCGGCTCATCCATTCTTGAAATTTCATGACCGCGATTTTCGCAGACGCGTCAGCCCAGCCCCCGCACGATTTCCATCGCCTCGTCGATCCGCTCCACGGCGTGGATCGTCATGCCCTCAAACTCCTTCATGGCCGACTTTTTGGGTGCGTTTTGTTTCGGCACGATGGCCACGCTGAAGCCGAGTTTGGCAGCCTCCTTGAGCCGCTCCTGCCCGCGCGGCGCCGGCCGCACCTCACCAGCCAAGCCCACCTCGCCAAAGGCGATGAACCCTTTGGGCAGCGGTCTGCCGCGCAGGCTGGAAGTGATGGACAACATCACCGCCAGATCCGCCGCCGGCTCACTGATGCGCACACCGCCCACGGCATTGACAAACACGTCCTGGTCCATACACGCCACGCCGGCGTGGCGGTGGAGCACGGCCAACAGCATCGCCAGCCGGTCGCGATCCAACCCCACACTGAGGCGACGCGGGGATGGCCCGCCGCTATCGACCAGCGCCTGAATCTCGACCAGCATCGGTCTTGTGCCCTCCAGGGTGACCATCACACAACTGCCGGGCACCGGCTCGGCGTGTTGGCTCAAAAAGATGGCGCTCGGGTTGGAGACGCCTTTGAGGCCTTTTTCCGTCATGGCAAACACGCCGATTTCATTCACCGCGCCGAAGCGGTTTTTGATGGCGCGCACCAGGCGGAAACTGCTGTGCGTGTCGCCTTCAAAGTACAAAACGGTATCGACCATGTGCTCCAGCACGCGTGGCCCGGCCAGCGCGCCTTCCTTGGTGACATGGCCCACCAGCACGATGCTCACGCCGCTGGCCTTGGCGGCGCGGGTGAGGTGCGCCGCGCATTCGCGCACCTGCGCCACCGAACCCGGCGCGGAGGTGAGTTGCTCGGAATACACCGTCTGGATCGAATCGATCACCGCGATATCCGGCTGCGTGGCGTTCAGCGTGGCAAGGATTTTTTCCAGCTGGATTTCGGCCAGCACACTCACCTTGGAATTCAGCAAACCCAGGCGCTGCGCCCGCAACGCCACTTGGGCGCCGCTTTCCTCGCCGGTAACGTAGAGCGTTTTTTGCCCGCTGCGTTGAAGCGAATCCAGCGCCTGCAAGAGCAGGGTGGATTTGCCGATGCCCGGGTCGCCGCCAATCAGCACCACGCCGCCTTCAACGATGCCGCCGCCCAGCACCCGGTCGAGCTCCTCCTGGCCGGTGGGGGTGCGCGCCATGTCGCTGGCGTCGATGTCACCCAAAGCCGTGACTTCGGCGGTTTTTGCGAGAGACGCAAAGCGGTTTTTGGCCAGCGACGGGTTTTCAGCAACCGATTCGATCAGCGTGTTCCAGGCCGCGCAACTGGGGCACTTGCCGAGCCATTTCGGGCTGGTGCCACCGCATTCGGTACAGGTGAAGATGGTTTTGTCTTTGGCCATCCCCCTAGTTTACTGGATAAATAACCAGTAGACGACTCAAAAAATCATGCCCGACAGCCGCTCAGGCCCACACCGCGCTGAACGCCAGCGGCAAACGGCGCGCGCGGCCGAAAACCGGCTGCCTGCGGGACGCGGGCTTTTTGGCCGCCACAGGCGCTGCCACGGCAATGCGCGAGGGCTTCAGCGCGTAGACGATGGCGCGCCGGTGCTCCGGTGTCGTAAAGACATCGCCGGCTTGCAACACAACGTCTTCGGTACTCTGGTCCAGCGTGATCCAGACGGCGCCTTCGGCGCAAGTGACACGCAGGCTGGCCGCGTCGGGGATGCTGACCATGGCCTGGCGTTGCAGGCTCAGGTCAAAGGTGCCGGCAGGGCCGACGGAAGCCAGGCTGATTTCGGTGCAGGATAGGGAAGTCATTTCGGGTCCTTTCGCATTCATGAAGGGAATGAATATACTGTTGCCATATCGCCTTATCAAACGGTGATTTGGAATACTTCACATGCGCTCAGAGAATGCGAAAAATCCAAACTTCCCGCTTCCAGCTGGGCGGCAGGCGATCTCCCGGCAAGACCTGCCGCGCCTCGACCTGCTGCGCAGCTTCGAAGCCGCCGCCCGCCACCTGAGCTTCACCACGGCGGCCGAGGAGCTGTTTTTGACGCAATCCGCCGTCAGCCGCCAGATCCAGCAGATCGAGACCGGGCTGGGTGTGCCGCTGTTCGAGCGCCGCCATCGCGCGCTGGCGCTCACAGACGCGGGCAGCACCATGCACCGCGCGGCGGTGGATTGCCTGGACCGCCTGCGCGACGCGACAGCGCTGGTGCGCTCGGCGGTGCAGATGCGCCGGGTGTCGGTCACCACCACACCAGGCTTCGCGTCGTTGTGGCTGATCCCCCGGCTGGCGCGTTTCACCGCCAGCCA
>JANMMR010000185.1:0-4653 GCA_031373455.1 Rhodoferax sp. | reverse complement strand
GGTTCGACAAGGCCTCCGTGGCAAAAACCGCCGATCGCCCGCGGGTGGTGCCCTTGATCCAGATTTCTGCTGCCCAAACCAGCGGCAAGGCCGCGGCACTTGCCCAACCGCCCAGCAGTTGCAAGACGCGGCGGCGCGACTTGACGCGTGTGCGCAAGGCCTCGTGAGGTTGAAACGCGGGCGCCGTCACAAAGGGCTGCCAACCCCAGCCTTTACAGCGAAGGGCTTGCTGGTACATTTCCACGAATTGGTGGCCTGGCGTGGGCTTGGGTTGGCACCTGAAGCCCCGGGTTTCGCGTTTCGATTTAAAATTTTCATTTATCTATATTTTGAGCAAGAAATATTTGGCAATCAAGTCACGTATTATTTGAATAATTTGCTATTATTAAATGACTAAATACGTACAAAATATAATCAATAAATTAAATAAAATATAATGTCAACGCAAATTAAGACCGCCATATGACCTCATTTTCCACCCCCGTCGTCACCGCGCTGCGCGTCATTCCCATCGCCGGGCGCGACAGCATGTTGCTCAACCTGAGCGGCGCCCACGGCCCGTTTTTTACCCGCAATGTGCTGATCCTCACCGACAGCGCCGGGCGCACCGGCATAGGTGAAGTGCCCGGCGGCGAAAAAATACGCCAGACCTTGCAGGATGCCACCGAGCTGGTCGTTGGGCAACCCCTGGGCGCCCAGCAGCGCGTACTGGAGCAGGTGCGCCAACAGTTTGCGGACCGCGACTCGGGCGGGCGCGGGCAACAAACCTTCGACCTGCGCACCACCATCCATGCCGTCACGGCGATCGAATCGGCCCTTCTGGATTTGCTCGGGCAACACCTGGGCGTGCCGGTTGCCGCCTTGCTCGGAGACGGGCAGCAGCGCGCCTCGGTCGAAATGCTCGGTTACCTGTTTTTTGTGGGCGACAAACACAAAACCAATTTGCCCTACGCCAGTGAACCCGGGGCGAACAACGACTGGTTCCGCCTGCGCCACGAAGTGGCCCTGACGCCGGCCACCATCGTGCGCCAGGCCGAGGCCGCACGGGAGAAATACGGCTTCGACGACTTCAAGCTCAAAGGCGGCGTGTTGAGCGGCGAGGCCGAGATCGAGGCGGTGACGGCCTTGCACGAACGTTTCCCGCAAGCGCGCGTCACGCTCGACCCAAACGGCGGCTGGCTGCTCAAAGACGCGATCCGCCTGATGCGCGACATGAAAGGTGTGGTCGCCTACGCCGAAGACCCTTGCGGCGCTGAAGACGGCTTCTCGGGCCGCGAGGTGATGGCCGAGTTCCGCCGCGCCACCGGCCTGCCCACGGCCACCAACATGGTCGCCACCGACTGGCGCCAACTGAGCCATGCCTTGTCACTGCAAAGCGTAGACATCCCCTTGGCCGACCCGCATTTCTGGACCATGGCCGGCTCCGTGCGCGTGGCGCAAACCTGCCGCGACTGGGGCCTCACCTGGGGCAGCCACTCCAACAACCACTTTGATGTGTCGCTGGCCATGTTCACCCACGTGGGCGCGGCGGCGCCGGGCAAAGTCACGGCGATGGACACCCACTGGATCTGGCAAGACGGCCAGCGCCTGACCAAAGAACCGCTGCAAATCGAGGGTGGCCACATCCAGGTGCCGCAAAAACCGGGGCTGGGCATCGAGCTGGACATGGCCGAGGTGGAGAAGGCCCATCAGCTGTATTTGCAGCACGGCCTGGGCGCGCGCGACGACGCCACCGCGATGCAATTTTTGCTTCCCAACTGGAAGTTCGACCCGAAACGGCCGTGTATGGTGCGCTAAGCGAATTTCGGCGGCCGCTTGGCCTTCAGGCTGGCAATGCCCTCCTGCACGTCCGGCCCGCCAAACCCCATGAATTCCAGCGCCAGGCTGGTGTCAAACGTCGGCCCGGCCTGGCGCAGCCAGTTGTTGAGCGAATATTTGGTCCAGCGGATGGCACTTTGGCTGCCGGCGGCGAGGCGGTCGGCAATCTCGTACGCCCTGGGCAGCAACTGCGGCTCGTCGACCGCCAATGACACCAGGCCGATGCGCTCGGCCTCTTCGCCGCTGATCGGCTCACACAACATCAGGTAATACTTGGCCTTGGCCATGCTGCACAGGAGCGGCCAGACGATGGCCGCGTGGTCGCCCGCCGCCACGCCCAGGCGGGTATGGCCGTCCACAATTTTCGCGGTTTTGGCGGCGATGGAAATGTCGGCCAGCAGGCCGGCGACCAGCCCCGCGCCGACGGCCGGGCCGTGCATGGCGCTCACGATGGGTTTGTCGCAGTTGATCACGTTGTAAACCAGGTCGCGCGCTTCCTTCCAGACGCGGCTCCTGGCCGTGAAGTCGTTCGCGATGTCGTTGACCAGCGCCAAATCGCCGCCGCCCGAGAAACCCATGCCGTCGCCGCGCAACACGGCCACCCGCACCGAGTCGTCGGCGCCCACATCGCGCCAGATCTCGGACAACTCCCAATGGCCCTCCTTGCCCGAGGTCGGCAATTTGCCATTGCCGCCCGGGCCATCGGCGCGCATCTGGATGTCGAGCACAGCGCCGTTGACGCCACGGCGCGTGATTTTCAGGGTCTGGTAACGGGTGTAGTCCATGGCGGCACTTTCGGTGAAGGTTCAAGGTGTGCCGCAGGCGCGGCGTGGGGCCATTCTCCCTGCAATCCGGCGCTCGATGGCGCGCCTGAATCGGCGCGTTGCCTTGATATGCGTCAAAGCCGCGCACCCCCCAGCGGCGCAAGATTGGCAACGTCGCACACCTCACAAGCACCAACCAGGCCAACACCATGACCCCAAAGATAACGCCCACTTCCACGTCCACATCCACTGCCGCTTCCAAAAACAAGCTGCTCGCATTGCGCAGCAGCCTGCTGGAGCAACTCGCCACCTTGCGCGGCGGCCCCATCGGGCGCATCGAGGCGTCGGCCACCCACTTTGGCCCCAAGCAGGACTCCACCGCCCAGGAGGCCACGGCGCGGGAGATCGAGCTGGCGCTGGACGACCACGAAACGGTGGAACTCGGGCTGGTTGACGCGGCACTGCGCCGCTTCGAAGCCGGCACGTATGGCCTCTGCATCGATTGCGGCGCGGCAATCCCGCCAGCCCGGCTTGCCGCGTTGCCGCAAGCGGCGCGTTGCATTGGCTGTCAGGGAAAAATCGAATAAAGCCGCATGGCGTTCTGCGGCGTGGCGTCACTCCGTGGTGGGGGCCGCCTGTTATCCTGCGACCGCCCTTCGCCGTATCGCCATGACCTACAGCTTTTTGTCAGCCACCATTCTTTTGGTCCTGATCACCGACCCGTTTGGCAACATCCCGATTTTCGCCAACGCGCTCAAGGGTGTTGCGCCCGCGCGGCGCCCGCTGGTGATCCTGCGTGAGGTGCTGATCGCCTTTGTCCTGCTGTTGACCTTCATGTTCATCGGCGACGGCTTTCTGCGGGTGATGAACCTCAGTGCGCTCTCGCTGCAAATCGCCGGCGGCGTGATCCTGTTTTTGATCGCCCTGCGCATGATTTTCCCGCCGCCCGCCGCCACTGAAGCGCAATCACCCACCGAGCCACTCATCGTGCCTTTGGCCATCCCCGCCTTGGCCGGGCCGTCGGCACTGGCCACCGTGATGCTGCTGGTATCGCAGGCGCCCGAGCGACGCCTGGAGTGGATTGCCGCGCTCAGCGTCACCATGCTGGTGTGCGCCCTGGTGCTGGTGATGGCCGAGCGCATCCAGCGCGTGCTCGGTGAGCGTTTCATCGTCGCCGTGGAGCGCCTGATGGGCTTGATTTTGGTGGCTGTGGCTGTTGAAATGCTGTTGCGCGGTTTCAAGACATTTGCCGGGCAAGTCGGCCAAGGCTGAACCCGGCAGGAACTTCAATTCGGGCGCAGACTCCCACCTGGGCGTCAAACTTCCTGTGAAACGAAAGGCCATCCCATGAACCCACCCCATCCCTTCCAGCACCTCAACCGGCGTGTGGCTGTGGCAGCCTTCATTGCCGCGCCTTTTGTCCTGACCGGCCAGCGCGCGCTGGCGCAGGTGGCGCGCCGATTGACCCCTTCGCAAACCGAAGGCCCTTATTACCCGGTGGCATTGCCCAAGGATGCCGATTTTGATCTGCTCAAAAACGGCAGCCTGAGTTACGGCAAAGGCGAGCCCGCGTGGGTTAGCGGCCGGGTGACCGACATCGCCGGTAAACCCGTTGCGGGCGCGCAGGTTGAAATCTGGCAATGCGACGCCGCCGGTCATTACGACCACCCACGCGACGGCAGCAAAAACGACCCTGCCTTCCAGGGTTTTGGCAAGGTGGTGGTGGGTGCCGATGGCAACTACCGATTTCGCACCATCAAACCGGTGCCCTACACCGGCCGCACGCCACACATCCATTTCAAGGTCAAACTCGGTTCTCGCGAGCTGCTCACCAGCCAGCTTTATGTGGACGGCGCACCCGGCAATGAGCGCGACTCCCTGTGGCGCAACCTGCGCGACGACGAGGACCGAAAAGCACTCACCGCGCCGTTTGTGGTGGGCAGCGACGGCCTGCAGGCGAAGTTTGAGATTGTGGTGCGGGCCTGATTTCATTTACCGGGGTAATGTGCTAGTATCACCCAATGATTCAAGCGCAAACCAAACTCACCTCGCAGGGCCAGGTTTCGGTGCC
>JANMMR010000025.1:0-2590 GCA_031373455.1 Rhodoferax sp. | reverse complement strand
CTTCCCCGGACGAAGCGGCCCGGGCCAGGTTTGGCTGGCCAGCCCGCCTACCGTGATGGCCAGCGCGTTGGCGGGGGAATTGATGTCGTTTGAAGACCTGGTCGCGAAATTGGAGCGGCGTTGAGGTGGCTCGGTGAATTTCGCAGGAAATTTGAAAATTGCTATAATAAACATAGCTTTAAATGCATATTAAACGTGACTTGAAGCCCAATTTGGCTTGAAAATTTGTCAGATGGCGATTTTGACACTCATAATTAACATGGGTGTTAACATTTATCCGCTGTCACTGGCCTGGCCGCCAAAAGCGTCAGCCGCGCCCAGTTCCGCCGCACTCAAAAGCGCGGCATCCATCAGGCGGTCGCTCAAAAAATACCTGCTTTGCCGCAGCGCCATCAGCAGCGGTTTGACCGCTTGCACCCGCCCAGTCTGCTTGGCCAGCAACAGCAGGCCAGCGGTGCCAATGATGGCGACGCGCTCATGCGTTGCGGCGGCGCGGCCGCGAAAATCGTCGATCACCAGCAAGGCCAAATCGCCCTGGAGATTGCAGCGCGCTGCGTACACCAGCGCGCTGGCTTCACCCAGGTCGATTTGGTGCAGGTTCATCAGGTCGCGGCAAAGCGCCAGCGGATCGGCGGCTTGGCCGCTGGCCAGACCCTGCGTCAGGTCAATGGTTTTCAGCCAGGTTTGCGACAAGGCAGCGGCAAGCGCAGGCGAGTCTGGAAAAGGGCCGCCATCGACCAATTCGCTGGCAATTTGGGAGGTGATCGAAACTTCGCCAAAAAGGGCGGGCAAAAGTTCCAACTGGCCGATTCGCGCAAGCGCGATCAACGGCCCGGCGTCTGCAATGACGATGCGGGCCATGGACGGATCAACGCGAGATCATTTGCGCGAGACCAGCCAGCTTTGCGCGCCAGCGACTTCGCTTGCGAGCGCGGGCGCGTCGTAGTCAGCCACGGGTACGCCCAGCCGCGCCAGGCGCGTCAGCATCACGCCAATCGATTCGTTGGCCATTTTGGCGGCGCCTGCGAGTGAAATCAGGCGGTCTTTGAACAAGCCGACGGCCATCGCCTGGCGCACATGCGCGAAGTCGGCCAGGCCATCCAGTTGCTCAAAACCGATCATCACGGCGTCGGGTTTGTCGCGGTTCATCACCACCACGATCTGGCTTCGGGCGTCTTTGAGCGCGGGCGACGGGTTGGTTTTGAGTTGTCGAACGTTGATGGTCTGCATAATGTTCTCCTTTTATGTGGGAACAGCCCGATTGTAGCCATATTCCCTGGCTTTACGGCCCATGGTCTGCCCCCGCCTGCGCCAAATGCGCCAACAGCAGTTTGGCCGCTGCGGGCAGCCCCGCTTGTTCCTTGAAGCAGATCGCGAATTGCCGCTTGGCCCAGGGCTCGTCGAGTGTGATGACCTTCAATTCGCGTGTGGCGGAGTAAAACTGGGCGACTTCGCGCGGCACCACACTGATGGCGAGCCGCGCCTGCACCACCCGCAGCGCAGCTTCGAAATTGGTGACCACCACGCGCTGCTGCAAGATTTTCCCCAGCGCCGCCGCGGTGCGCTGGAGCATCACCTGCACGGCGCTGGCCACGGGCAGGCTCACGTGTTCGTAGGGCAGGGTGTCTTCAAACCTCACCGACCGCCGCGCCGCCAGCGGGTGTGAGCGGTGCACCACGATGGCCAGGTGGTCAGAGCGGTAGCGGCGGGTCTGCAGGCCGGAAAGATCGGCGCCGTGTTCACTGTCCCAACAAATGCCCAGCGAGGCGCTGCCCTGGCGTACGCCGCGCGCCACGTCCGTGCTTACACGCTCTTCCATGTCGATGCGGATATCGGTGTGGGCCGGCATTTGCAGGAAGGCGGCCACGTCATCGGCGAGTGATTCAGCCATCACCGAGACACTGGCCAGCACCCGCACCTGGCCCTTGATGCCGCTGGCGTAGGCGGCCATGTCGCGCTCAATGCGCTGGCTGCTGGCCAGCATCGAGCGGGCGTGTTCGAGCAGGGTTTCGCCGGCGGGCGTGGGGTCAACGCCATGGCGACGGCGCACCAGGAGCGGCGTTCCCAGGGTTTCCTCGAGTTGCGCCAGCCGTTTGCTGATGGCGGAGCCCACGATGCTGGCGCGTTCACCCGCGCGGGCGATGTTGCGTGTCTCGCACACGGTGGCAAAGAGGCGCAGGGAGGTCAGGTCGAGATCACGCACGGTTTGTATTTAAAGTATTCCAGTTGGGAATTTTAATTCTTCCAAAATTGACGTGGCAATTGTTTTTGGAATAACTAAAATTGACGCATGAACCACCTTTCGAGCACCCCTTCACCACCACTGCCCACAGAGGCCATCATTCGCGAAGTCGGCCTGCGCGATGGCCTGCAAAGCATCGCGCGGGTGATGCCCACCGCGCAAAAGCTGCAATGGATCCGTGGCGCCTACGACGCGGGACAGCGCGAAATCGAAGTGGGCTCCTTCGTGCCCGCACGCCTGTTGCCGCAACTGGCAGATACCGAAGAACTGGTGGTTTTCGCCAAGACGCTGCCGGGCCTCAAAGCTTCGGTGCTGGTGCCCAACCTCAAGGGCGCCGAGCGCGCGTTC
>JANMMR010000663.1:0-2149 GCA_031373455.1 Rhodoferax sp. | reverse complement strand
CCGATGCCCATCGCACCATCCGCTGCCCCAGACTCCAGCTTCAAGCCAGGTGTTGATTCACCACCCCCACCACGCGCACGTCCCGAGTCACTCTCTGATCTTTTTTGGTCCATGACCTGGCTGGCGCTGCAGGGATTCGGCGGCGTGTTGGCCGTGGTTCAACGCGAGCTGGTCGACTAGAAAAAATGGCTGACGATGGAAGAGTTCATGGAAGACTGGGCGGTGGCGCAGGTCTTGCCCGGCCCCAATGTGGTGAACCTCGCCTTGATGATCGGCGACCGCCACTTTGGCACACGTGGCGCCCTGGCGGCCCTGGCGGGAATTCTGGTGTTTCCGCTCCTCGTAGTGTTGGTGTTGGCGGCGCTGTTTTCCGGCCTTGCCGATTCCACACGCGCGCAGGGCGCCTTGCGCGGCATGGGCGCGGTGGCGGCGGGGCTGATTGCCGCAGTTGGCCTCAAGCTGATTCCGGCGCTGGCGAAAAACGCAATGGGGCCGGCGGCGTGCTGGGTGCTGATCGCGCTCACGTTTGTGGCCATTGCCGTGTTGCGGATTCCCCTGTTTTGGGTGCTGCTGGGCTTGGGCGGTCTGGCTTGCCTGTGGGCGTGGCGGCGGCTACCGGCTGATCCGGCATGATTCTGAACCTCGGCCCGGCGGACTGGCTCGCGCTGTTCAACCATTTCGCATCGTTGTCGCTGCTGGCCGTGGGCGGCGCCATCACGACGGTGCCCGAGATGCACCGCTTCCTGGTGATAGACCGCCACTGGCTGACGGAGCCGCAATTTACCTCCAGCATTGCCATGGCACAAGCCTCACCCGGCCCCAACGTCTTGTTTGTCGCCCTGATGGGGTGGAACGTGGGCATGAACGCAGGTGGCTACAAGTTGGCCTTGCTCGGCGTGGCCGTATCGATGCTGGGCATTTTGCTGCCCAGCACCACGCTCACATTTCTGGCGGCCCGCTGGGGCCATCAAAACCGCGAGCGGCGCTCGGTTCGCGCCTTTAAAACCGGCATGGCGCCCATCGTTGTCGCGCTGCTGATTGCAACCGGCTGGATTTTGGCGACCAGCCTGGGCAAGTCGCTGGCAGATTGGCACGTGTGGCTAGTGGCGTTTGTCGCCGCCATGATCGTCTGGCGCACCAAAACGCACCTCTTGTGGCTGCTGGGCGCGGGCGGTTTGCTCGGCTGGTTTGGCTTGATCTGAACTGTTCCGTGCTTAACGGGGGCTCTCGAAAAACACGTAGTTCGAGGCGTAGTCGCTGATCTCGAAATAGACTTTTTTCTCGCCGGGGTCGGCAATCATGTTGAGGTTTTCGTCGAGGATGCCGTAGCCAAAACGGTACGGCCGTGGCTTGTTGTCATCGGTACCCAGAGCCGTAGACAATTTGTCGATCTTCAAAAAGCGCCGCACCACCTTGTCGCCCGCGTAAACCTCCAACACGCCATTGGTGCCCGTCCAGTTCTGGATGTCGCGGCTGATTTTGTTCTGCTGCTCCTGGGTGCAGCCAAATAATCCAATTGATAAAAGAGTTACTGAAAATAATTTCATTCCAAGTCTCATAAAATCTCCTTGTTTTGTTATATTAAATATAGCAAATTTGCCTATATTTTGACCGTATTTTTCAACCAGATAAATAAAAACTAAATTTTACCCGCAAGCCGCGCCACATCGCGCTGCCGCACGGCTTCATACAAACAAACCCCGCTCGCGACCGACACATTCAGGCTCTCAACCGCCCCTCGCATCGGAATGTTCACCAGCTCGTCGCAGGTTTTGGCCGTGAGCTGGCGCATGCCGTCGCCCTCCGCACCCAACACCAGCGCAACGGCGCCCGTGAAGCTGGTCTGGTAAATGGTTTTCTCAGCCGCGTCGCTGGTGCCGACGACCCAGATGTTGCGCTCTTTCAATTCATTCAGTGTCCGCGCCAGGTTGGTCACCATGAAATACGGCACGGTTTCCGCCGCGCCGCTGGCGACCTTGGCCACCGTCGCGTTGATGCCCGCCGCGTGGTCTTTGGGCGCAATCACCGCGTGCACCCCCGCGCCATCGGCCACACGCAGGCAAGCGCCCAGGTTGTGCGGGTCGGTGACGCCGTCCAGCACCAGCAACAGCGGTGGCGTGCGTTCAGCTTCGGGCAGCGCGGCGTTGGC
>JANMMR010000576.1:0-10190 GCA_031373455.1 Rhodoferax sp. | reverse complement strand
GCCTTTGCCCGTGACTTCACATACGCGTGCCATAGATGCACTCCGATTAAACAGTTGCAGCCTCTGTTTTGCGCCGCAACCTCACCTCGCCAATTGAAGGGTGGCGGTAACCCTGATTTACGAAAAGCCTTCGATTATATGTCGATTTTTGGAACCTATATTACTGCTCCAGATAGCGCTGGGCGTCCAGTGCCGCCATGCAGCCGGTGCCGGCGCTGGTGATCGCCTGGCGGTAAATGTGGTCTTGTACGTCGCCGGCCGCAAACACGCCCGGCACGCTGGTCATGGTGGCCATGCCTTTGAGTCCCGATTGCGTGACGATGTAACCCCCGGCCATTTCCAGCTGGCCGTTGAAAATCTCGGTATTGGGGGCGTGGCCAATGGCGATGAAGCAGCCCTTGAGCACAATGTCTTCGGTGCTACCGGTTTTGGTGTCCTTGAGGCGGATGCCGGTCACGCCGGTGGCGTCACCCAGCACTTCGTCGAGGGTTTTGAAGGTTTTGAGCTCGATTTTTCCGGCCTTGACCTTCTCCATCATTTTGTCGATGAGGATGGCTTCGGCTTTGAATTTGTCACGCCGGTGCACGAGGTACACCTTGCTGGCAATGTTCGACAGGTAGAGCGCCTCCTCCACCGCCGTGTTGCCGCCGCCCACCACGCAGCAGATCTCATTGCGGTAGAAGAAGCCGTCGCAGGTGGCGCAGCCCGAGACACCTTTGCCCATGAAAGCGGTTTCCGAGGGCAGGCCCAGGTATTTGGCGGAGGCGCCGGTGGCGACGATGAGCGCGTCGCAGGTGTATTCGCCGCTGTCGCCCTTGAGGGTGAAGGGGCGTTTGGTGAGGTCAACCGCACTGATATGGTCAAAAACGATTTCAGTGTTGAAACGCTGGGCGTGCTCCAGGAAACGCTGCATCAACTCCGGGCCCTGCACGCCATGCACGTCGGCGGGCCAGTTGTCGACGTCGGTGGTCGTCATCAACTGGCCGCCCTGGGCGATGCCGGTGATCAGCACCGGGTTGAGGTTGGCGCGCGCCGTATAAACGGCCGCTGAGTAACCCGCGGGGCCAGAGCCGAGGATCAGCACCTTGATGTGCCGGGAAGAAGACATATTCGGAACCTTTTGTAAATACCCGGAAGTGCCGGGGCATATAAACCTGTGGGCCGTGTACAGTTTGGGGCTGGCAAGCCAATGCCAAGCTGCGCGGCCGTCGGAAATGCCCTGATTATAAAAAACGGTGTGTGCGACAAACCCACAGTGTGCCGAAGGCCCTCGAATGCCCGTGTTGGAAGGATGACCGATGTCGATGTTGACCAATCTTGACCTGATCCGCCGGGTGCCCCTGTTTGCCGTGCTGACGCCCGCGCAGGCCGAATCATTGGCCACAGCGGTGGGCAAACGCCGCTTCAAACGCGGCGAACTCATTGTCGAGCAGGGCAAGAAATGTGACGCGCTGTACATCATTCTTGCCGGGCGCGCACGGGTGGTACTGACCGACAAGAAGGCGCGGGAAGTCATCCTGGCGACCTTGCAGGCCGGCGACCACGTGGGCGAGATGAGCCTGATCGACCAGGAATCCCACTCCGCCAACGTGGAGGCCGAGGTGCAGACTGACGCGCTGGTGCTCGGCGGCGACGACTTCAACCGCTGCGTGAACGAAAACTCGGCCATGATGCAGGCCGTGATGCGTGGCTTGGTGCGCCGCCTGCGCAGCGCAGACCGCAAAATTGAATCGCTGGCACTGATGGGTGTGTACAGCCGTGTCGCCAATGTGCTGCTGGAAAGTGGTGTACCCCAGTCAGATCAACCCAATTGTTTTGTCATCCGCGAAAAAATCTCCCGCCAGGATATTGCCAAGATGGTCGGCGCCTCGCGCGAAATGGTCAGCCGCGTGATGAAAGACTTTGAGGAGCAGGGTTTCATTGAAACCCGGACCGATGGCGCCATCTGGGTCAGGGAACGGCGCAGGGTGCCGCGTTGATTCTGGCCTTACTGTGTCAGCCCGCGTGGCCCGGCCGCGTTAGATAGAGCAATGACCTACTCACTCAATACGCTGAACCACTCCCGCACGGGCGCCAACGGCCAGCGCTCAGAAGGCCCGGTTCGCTCCGGTTTGCACCGTTTCGCCACCGAGCTGGCCTTGATTGGCGGCTTCATCGCCCTGACGATCTGGCTCTTGGCGCTTTTCACCTATTCGACCAACGACGCCGCATGGTCCACCTCGGGCACTGGCGGGAGTTTGGTCAACAAGGCCGGCAAATTGGGCGCCATGGTGGCGGACATCAGCTATTTCGTTTTCGGATTTTCTGTGTGGTGGTGTGTGGCGGCCGCCTTGAGGGCCTGGCTGGCAACCCTGGCGCGGTGGATGCGGGGAAATGATTTGCCTGCCCGCCAGCCACAGCATGCCTTCCCAGACGATCACCCAAAGCTTCAAAAGCTTGTGCACCAGCTCACCAGCCCCATGGCGGTGTTCTGGTTTGGTTTGCTCTTGCTGGTGTGCGCCAGCGTTGCCCTGGAGTGGAGCCGCCTTTACCGGCTTGAGGGCAGGTTGCCCGGGCATGCTGGAGGTGTGTTGGGTTATTGGCTCGGTGCGCTGGCCGTGAAATGGTTGGGCTTCACCGGCTCGGGCCTCGTGGCGGTGGCGCTGGTGGTCACCGGATTTGCCATGGCCTTCCGTTTTTCCTGGAGCCATGCGGCCGAGCGCATTGGTGGCTGGTTGTACACACTGGTCGAGTCGCGTCGGGCCAAGCGCGAAATCGCCGAAGACCTGGCCTTGGGCCAGCAAGCAGCGCGCGAACGCGAAGAAACAGTGGAAGAGGAGCGCGAGGTGATCGCCGAGCTGCATTCCATGCCAATGATGATTGAGCCCGTCATGGTGGATGTGCCCAAGAGTGAACGGGTGGCCAAAGAGCGCCAGAAACCCCTGTTCACCGAGTTGCCCGACAGCAAGTTGCCGCAGGTCGATCTGCTCGATGGCGCGCAAGTGAGGCAGGAAACCGTTGCCCCGGAAACGCTGGAGATGACCAGCCGCATGATCGAAAAACGCCTGAAAGATTTTGGCGTTGACGTGCGTGTGGTGCTGGCCCAGCCCGGCCCGGTGATCACGCGGTATGAAATTGAACCGGCCACGGGCGTGAAGGGCTCGCAAATCGTCGGTCTGGCCAAAGACCTTGCCCGCAGCTTGAGCCTGGTGTCGATCCGCGTGGTGGAGACGATTCCCGGAAAAAATTACATGGCGCTGGAATTGCCCAACGCCAAGCGCCAGTCGATCCGCTTGTCCGAAATTCTGGGTTCGGCCATTTACAACGAAGCCAAGTCGATGCTCACCATGGGCCTGGGCAAAGACATCATCGGCAACCCGATGGTGGCGGATCTGGCCAAAATGCCACACGTGCTGGTGGCCGGCACCACCGGTTCGGGCAAATCGGTGGGCATCAACGCGATGATTTTGAGCCTCCTGTACAAGGCCGACGCGCGCGACGTCCGCCTTCTGATGATCGACCCAAAGATGCTGGAGATGTCGGTCTACGAGGGCATTCCGCACCTGCTGGCGCCGGTGGTGACCGACATGCGCCAAGCCGCACACGGCCTGAACTGGTGCGTGATGGAGATGGAGCGCCGCTACAAATTGATGAGCAAACTGGGTGTCCGCAACCTGGCGGGTTACAACGTGCGCATCGACGACACGAAGGCCCGTGGCGAATTCATAGGCAACCCGTTCAGCCTCACACCCGATGCGCCCGAGCCGCTGGAGCGCTTGCCGCACATCGTGGTGGTGATTGACGAGCTGGCCGACCTGATGATGGTGGTCGGCAAGAAAATCGAAGAACTCATTGCCCGCCTGGCGCAAAAGGCGCGCGCGGCCGGCATCCACCTGATTCTGGCCACGCAGCGCCCCAGCGTGGACGTGATCACCGGTCTCATCAAGGCCAATATCCCGACGCGCATCGCCTTTCAGGTCAGCAGCAAGATCGACAGCCGCACCATCCTGGACCAGATGGGCGCCGAGGCGCTGTTGGGCATGGGCGACATGCTCTACATGCCCAGCGGCACGGGCCTGCCGATCCGCGTTCATGGCGCCTTTGTGAGCGACGAAGAAGTGCACCGCGTCGTCGCCTACCTGAAAACCCAGGGTGAGCCCAACTACATCGAAGGTGTGCTCGAAGGCGGCACGGTCGATGGCGACGATGGCGCGTTGGGGGATTTGTTGGGCGGCGGCAATGGGGGCGGCGAGAAAGACCCGATGTACGACCAAGCCGTTGAAGTGGTACTGAAGAACCGCAAGGCCAGCATTTCACTGGTGCAAAGGCACCTGAAGATTGGCTACAACCGCGCCGCGCGCCTGGTCGAAGACATGGAAAAGGCCGGGCTTGTCAGCAGCATGAGCACCAATGGGCAGCGCGACATCCTGGTCCCCGCGCGGGCCGAAGCTTGAACGGGGGTACTGCCATGAAAAGACTGAACGTTTTTTGGGTTGCCGCGATTTTTTCGGCATTGGCCAACGCCAGCGGGTTGGAAAGCCTTGATGCATTCGTGCGCACCGTGAAAGCCGCACGGGCTGATTTCACCCAGGTTGTTACCGCGCCCGCCAAAGGTGCGCAGGCGCCGCGCGTCAAGACATCGACCGGAACCTTTGAATTTTCGCGCCCAAGCCAGTTCAAGTTTGTCTACAAGAAGCCGTTTGAGCAAACCATCGTGGCCGACGGCCAGACTTTGTGGCTCTATGACGTTGACTTGAACCAGGTCACCAGCCGGAAACAGGCGCAGGTGCTCAATGCAACGCCCGCTGCCCTGATTGCCACGGCGTCTGACGTGAAGGCCTTGCAAGCCGATTTCACGCTGGCCAACGCGCCCGACAAGGACGGCCAGCAGTGGGTGCTTGCCACGCCCAAATCCAAAGATGGCCAGGTGCAAAATGTTCGCATCGGGTTCAAAAACGGTGTGCTGGAGACGCTTGAAATCCTGGACAGCTTCGGCCAGAACTCGCGCATGGGTTTCAGCGGTTTGCAGGTCAATCCTGTGCTGGACAGCTCGACATTTGTGTTCAAGCCGCCAGTGGGGGCGGATGTGGTGAAGCAGTAGCGCCAGCCCATTCAACCGGCCCGTTGAGGGCCAGAAGGAGTCCTTATGCGAATCCGTCCACGTTTTGCTTACGTTGCCGCCATCTTTGCAGTCGCTGCAAGCGCAGGCGTTTTGGGCCTGCTGGCGACGCACGGAGGCAAGGCCGAGGCCCAGAACCTCCTTGCTGCGCCGGCTTGCCAGTGTTCCGCGCCCACCCTCATTCCACTCATTTCCAGCAGCGTGGTGCATTGCTTGTGCGGCAACATGTCCTGCGTCATCAGTGACCACAAGGACATTAAATCCAACCTGATGCAGTGCGCCCGGTAGCCCTGCAGGGCTGCGCCGTTGCGGGTTTTTGCCGCGCCGGTTTGCGGCAGGCGCGCGGGCCAGGGCGGGCAAATTGACTGGCGCTGTGGCTGAGCCACAATCGTTCTCGATGATCGCAGCGCTCCCCAACCATCCGCCCTTGGCCGAACGCTTGCGCCCGAAGCGGCTGGCCGAGGTGATTGGCCAGCAGCACCTGCTGGGCGAAGGCCTGCCGCTGCGTATCGCGTTTGAATCGGGCCAGCCGCACAGCTGCATCCTCTGGGGGCCGCCGGGCACCGGCAAAACCACGATAGCCCGGCTGATGGCCGACGCCTTTGACGCGCAGTTCATCACCATCAGCGCGGTGCTGGGCGGCGTGAAGGAAATCCGCGAAGCGGTCGAGCGGGCGCAGGTGGCGCAGGGGCAGGATCGGCGCACGATCGTGTTTGTCGACGAGGTTCACCGCTTCAACAAAAGCCAGCAAGACGCCTTTTTGCCGCACGTTGAAAGCGGGCTCTTCACCTTCATTGGCGCCACCACCGAGAACCCGTCTTTCGAAGTCAATTCAGCGCTGCTCTCGCGCGCGGCCGTCTATGTGCTGCAACCGCTGAGCGAGCCAGACCTGGAGCAGATCGTCGCCCGCGCGCAGGCTATCAAGGCCTTGCCCGCCATCGAACCGGCCGCCACTGGGCGCCTCGTGGCCTATGCCGATGGCGACGCCCGGCGCCTCTTGAACACGCTGGAAACCCTCGCCGTGGCCGCCCAGCAGGAAAAACGCGACAACATCACCGAGGCCTGGCTGCAAAAGGTGCTGGGCGAGCGCCTGCGCCGGTACGACAAGGGCGGCGACCAGTTTTATGACACGATTTCAGCGCTGCACAAATCGGTGCGGGGTTCGGACCCGGACGCGTCTTTGTACTGGTTCACCCGCATGCTCGACGGCGGCGCCGACCCGCGCTACATGGCGCGCCGCCTGATCCGCATGGCCAGTGAAGACATTGGCCTGGCCGACCCGCGCGCGCTGCGCCTGGCGCTCGACGCCGCCGAGGTCTACGAGCGCCTGGGCTCGCCAGAGGGTGAACTGGCGCTGGCCGAATGTGTGATTTACCTGGCCGTGGCGCCCAAGTCGAACGCCGTCTACAAGGCCTTTGGCGCGGCCAAGGCGCTGATCAAACAGGACGGCACCCGACCGGTTCCCCTGCACCTTCGCAACGCGCCGACGAAGCTGATGAAACAACTCGACTACGGCAAGGGGTACCGCTACGCGCACGACGAGGAAGAGGGCTTTGCCGCCGGTGAAACCTACTTGCCTGAAGGCATGGCGCCGCCCGGCTTTTACCAGCCGGTGGAACGCGGGCTGGAAATCCGCATTGCTGAAAAGCTGCGTGGGCTGGCCCAGCGGAACAAGAAGGCTTGAGGGCCGTGGCCGGAGGTAGTGGAGGGCGGGGTGCAAAGTTGCCGAGTGCGCTATAATATATATAGCAAAATATTCATATTAATCGTGACTTGACGGGCTAAAAACCTTATAAAAATGCATTTTTCGGGTTTTTGGCAACAATAATTAACACCCATGTTAACAATTTTCCGGATTGGATGGAAAATTGGTGATAAAGTTGATCTGCAAGTTAATTATCCCTTCCATTCACCCTCCAGGACCACCATGAGCACCAAAACCAGCGACGAACTGATGACCCGGCTGCAGGCCACCTCGCAGGGCGAGTCGGCACACCTTTCGGCCGTTTTCCTGGCGCAGATTTACGACCAGATGCTGGCGCAAGGTGTCAGCAGCGCGCAGCTGGCCGAGCGCCTGGGCTGCGCGCGCAGCTATGTCACGCGGCTGTTTCGCGGCAGCACCAACCTGTCGGTGCAGACCATGGTGAAGCTGGCGCAGGCGGTGGACGCCTCGATCCACATTGAGCTGATCACCAAAGAGTCATCTGCCGGACCGCAACTTTGAAGGTGGCCGGATTCCACTGGCTACAATGATTTACACGACCCGCCAAGCTCGAGCCTGGCGGGTTTTTTCAAACCGGGGGTCCAGCCGGAGATCGCCCGGAAAACAATGCGGAGCCGCGTTATGGACACCCTGATTCAGCAGATCATCAATGGCCTGGTGCTGGGCAGCATGTACGCGCTGGTGGCCCTTGGCTACACCATGGTGTACGGCATCATCAACCTGATCAACTTCGCCCACGGCGAGGTGTTGATGGTCGGCGCCCTCACCAGCTGGACGATCATCGGCCTGATGCGTGAATCCATGCCCGGCACACCCGGCTGGCTGATTTTGCTCATTGCCATGCTCATCGCCTGCGTGGTGGCCGCCGCGCTGAACTTCGTGATAGAAAAAGTCGCTTACCGGCCGCTGCGCAACAGCCCGAAACTGGCGCCGCTCATCACCGCCATCGGCATGTCGATCCTGCTGCAAACGCTGGCCATGATCATCTGGAAGCCCAACTACAAGCCTTATCCCAACCTGTTGCCCGCCGCGCCCTTCCACATTGGCGGCGCGGTGATCACCACCACGCAGATCCTGATCCTCGCGATGACGGCGGTGTCGCTTGCCACCTTGATGTGGGTTGTCAACGGCACCAAACTCGGCCGCGCCATGCGCGCCACCGCCGAGAACCCGCGCGTGGCCTCGCTCATGGGCGTCAAGCCCGACGTGGTGATCTCGGCCACCTTCATCATCGGCGCGATTCTGGCGGCCATTGCCGGCGTGATGTGGGCCGCCAATTACGGCACGGTGCAACACACCATGGGCTTCCTGCCGGGGCTCAAGGCCTTCACAGCGGCCGTGTTCGGCGGCATTGGCAACCTGGGCGGCGCGGTGGTCGGCGGCATTTTGCTCGGGCTCATCGAATCGATCGGCGCGGGTTACATCGGCGCGCTCACGGGCGGCGTCTTGGGCAGCCACTATTCAGACATCTTCGCCTTCATCGTGCTGATCTTCGTGCTCACACTGCGGCCCTCGGGCCTGCTGGGTGAACGTGTGGCAGACCGGGCTTGAGGAGTAGCACCATGAACAAAAACACCCGCCTCATCGCCATCCTCGTCGCCGCCGTGGGCCTGTTGGTCCTGCCAATGGTGTTGCAGCAGTTCGGCAACGCCTGGGTGCGCATTGCCGACATGGCACTGCTCTACATCCTGTTGTCGCTGGGCCTGAACATCGTGGTCGGTTACGCGGGCCTGCTCGACCTGGGTTACGTGGCGTTTTTTGCCATCGGCGCCTACATGTTTGGCCTGTTGGCGTCGCCGCACCTCTCAGAGACCTTTCCGCTGTTTGCCGCGATGTTTCCCAATGGCCTGCATACGCCACTGTGGGTGGTGATTCCGGCGGCGGCGGCCATCGCAGGTTTCTTCGGCGTGTTGTTGGGCGCGCCCACATTGCGCCTGCGCGGCGACTACCTGGCCATCGTCACCCTGGGGTTTGGCGAAATCATCCGCGTGTTCCTCAACAACCTCGACCACCCGGTGAACATCACCAACGGACCCAAGGGATTGAACCAGATTGACGCCATCAGTTTTTTTGGCGTGAGCCTGGGCAAAAAGCTCAATGTGGGCGGGTTTGAGTTCGCCCCTGTCTCGCTGTATTACTACCTGTTCCTGGTGCTGGTGGTGGTGAGCGTGGTGATCTGCCACCGGCTCGAGCTCTCGCGCGTGGGCCGTGCCTGGATGGCCATCCGCGAAGACGAAATTGCGGCCAAGGCCATGGGCATCAACACCCGCAATTTGAAGCTGCTGGCCTTTGGCATGGGCGCCACGTTTGGTGGCGTGTCGGGGGCCATGTTTGCGGCGTTTCAGGGCTTCATCTCGCCCGAGTCGTTCAGCCTGATGGAGTCCGTCATGATCGTGGCGATGGTGGTGCTGGGCGGCCTGGGCCATCTACCCGGCGTGATTCTGGGCGCCGTGCTGCTGTCGGCGCTGCCCGAAGTGCTGCGGTACGTGGCTGGCCCCCTGCAAAACCTGACCGGCGGGCGGCTTGATGCCTCCATCCTGCGCCAGTTGTTGATTGCCGTGGCGATGATCACCGTGATGTTGTTGCGCCCGCGCGGGCTTTGGCCTGTGCCAGACCATGGCAAGTCGCTGCAAAACAGCGGCAAGGAGGCAGCATGAGCACGTCGCCCGCCACCGCCGCCGCCACCGCCACCACCGACGTGGTACTCAACGTCACGGGTGTCTCCAAACGTTTTGGCGGCCTGCAGGCCCTGAGCGATGTGGGCATCACCATCAAGCGCGGCCAGGTGTATGGCCTGATCGGCCCGAACGGCGCCGGCAAAACCACCTTCTTCAACGTGCTCACCGGCCTCTACACGCCCGACAGTGGCAACTTTGAACTGGCCGGCAAAAAATACGAACCGTCCGCGGTGCATCTGGTCGCCAAGGCCGGCATAGCGCGCACCTTCCAGAATATCCGCCTGTTTGCCGAAATGACGGCGTTGGAGAATGTGATGGTGGGCCGCCACATCCGCACCCATTCGGGTCTGCTGGGCGCGATTTTCCGCACACCCGGCTTCAAGGCTGAAGAGCTGGCCATCGCCAAACGCGCGCAGGAACTGCTCGATTACGTCGGCATTGGCAAGTTTGCCGACTACAAGGCGCGCACCCTGAGTTACGGTGACCAGCGCCGCCTGGAGATCGCCCGCGCGCTGGCCACCGACCCGCAACTGATCGCGCTGGACGAACCTGCAGCCGGCATGAACGCGACTGAAAAAGTGATGCTGCGCGAGCTGATCGACCGCATCCGCAAAGACAACCGCACCATTTTGCTGATCGAACACGACGTGAAACTGGTGATGGGCCTGTGTGACCGCGTGACCGTGCTCGA
>JANMMR010000551.1:0-1987 GCA_031373455.1 Rhodoferax sp. | reverse complement strand
GGTGGTGGGTTTTGATGGCCATTGCGTGGTCAGTATGGGAAGTCTGTATGGGCGGTCTGGTCGGTCGGTCTTGCCAGTCGTTTATGTCGAGAAGTCTGACCGGCGGGTCTTGTCATCGGTTGTCTGATGACTTAAAATTTTAACGATGGTTTACGCGCTGTCAACCCCGAATTTCCCGCACTCCCCACCCAGGCCACCATGCCATCAGCCCAAGCCGTTCGGCCAGCCATAAGCCCTGCGCCAAGCCTCAAAACGGCGCCGTCCCAGCAGCCTGGCCGCAGCAAGGGCCTGGTGGACGAAATCGTGCAGGGCCTGAACAACCGCATCCGCCTGGGCCAGCTGGAGCCGGGCCACAGGCTGCCGACCGAGGCGCAGATCATGGCGCAGTTTGGCATCAGCCGCACCGTTGTGCGCGAGGCGCTGTCGAAACTCCAGGCCTCCGGCCAGGTTGAGACGCGACACGGCGTGGGCACGTTTGTCACGGCACCGCTCAACAGTGCCAATTTTTCCATCGCCCAGGCGAATCTGGCCACTGTGGCTGACGTGATTCAGGTGCTGGAGCTGCGCATCAGCCTGGAGACTGAAGCCGCCGGGCTGGCAGCGCAGCGCAGGACGGAGGCGCACTTGCAAGCCATGCGCAGCGCGCTCGAGGCCTTTGACGCCGCCATCCTCAATGCGTCAGATGCCGTGCCGGCCGATTTCCAGTTTCACATGGAGGTGGCGCGGGCCACCGGCAACCGGCATTTTGAAGGCCTGATGACTTACCTGGGAACAATGATCATCCCGCGCACCCGCATTAACACCCTGCCCGCTACCGCCGAAGGCCGACTCAGTTATTTGCACCGCGTGAATGGCGAACACGAAAGCATTTTCAACGCGATTCGCAACCAGGATCTGGACGGTGCACGCGCGGCGATGCGCACACATCTGGCCAACAGCCGTGACCGGCTGCGGGATCGACAGCGGGACGCGATTTGATTATCTTTTTTTAAATAATTTCGGGTAGTTTTTTGGCAAGTAAGTCACGAATTTATTTGATTTGTTGCTATTTTATTAATTAATATTTTCTACTAAATATAAGTCGCATTTTATATTAAAATCATTAATATGCGATATTTAGTTGTACGATGACTACCCAGTCCAAGACAGATTTTGTCAATTAGCATCTCCCAATGCTCCCACACGACCCCGCCGCCCGCGCAGCATTTTGGGCCGGCGCCCGCACCGTTCTGATCGTCGCGCCTTCTTATGTGCCGTTTGCCATCGTATGCGGCGTCGCCTCGGTCAACGTGGGCATGAGCACGGCCTCCGCGCTGGCGCTGCCGGCTTTGGTGTTTGGCGGCTCGTCACAGGCCGTTGTGCTGCAGTTTCTGCAAAATTCCGCGTCCATCTGGATCGCCGTGCTCTCCGGGCTGGTTGTCAATTTGCGCATGGCCATTTACAGCGCGGCCATGGCGCCCAAGCTGCGCCACCTGAGCACGCCACGGCGCATGCTGGCTGCGGCATTTCTGGTGGACAACACCTTCGCATTCCTGGAGCAGCGCGCCCACACCCACCCGCACGACAAACACCTGCTCTGGTATTACACCGGCATCACAGCGGTGTTGTGGCCCTGCTGGATCTTCTTTTGCGCTGTCGGCGTGCTCGCCGGCAGTGTGGTGCCCACCAGCTGGCAGCTCGACTTTGCCATTCCGCTTTCGTTCATCGCCATGTGCGCGATGACGGTGCGCACCCTGCCGCTGCTGGCCGCCGCTGTGGTGGGCGGCGCGGCCAGCATCTTGCTGTTTGCCCTGCCACTGAAGCTCGGCCTGATCGCCGCCTGTTTCACCGGCATGGCCGCAGGGCTCGCCACGCAGAAGCTGCAGTCCCTCAAAGGCCCTTTGCCATGAGCGCCTGGCAGAGTTGGGCGTTGGTGATCGGCCTGGCCGTGGGCACGTTTCTGATCCGTTATTCCTTCATTGGCCTGTTTGCCAACCGCGACATTCCG
>JANMMR010000533.1:0-6368 GCA_031373455.1 Rhodoferax sp. | reverse complement strand
GGCGGCACGCCGGCGCGGGGCGAGGTGCCCGGCAAGCTGACGCTGGACCTGGGCGGCGTGAAGGTGCAGATCTGGCATCCGGGCAACGGCCACACGCGCGGCGACACCATCGCCTGGGTCGAACAAGAAAAGGTGTTGTTCAGCGGCGATCTGGTCGAATACGAAGCCGGCGTCTATACCGGCGACGCGCAACTCGCCGAATGGCCCGCCACGCTGGAAGCCCTGCGCGCGCTCAAGGCCACCGCCATCGTCCCCGGGCGCGGCGAAGCCATGAAGGGCGCGGCAAACGTAAACAAGGCGCTGGACTACACGCAGCGCTGGGTCACCACCCTGTTCGAAGCCGGCAAACAGGCCGCTGCACAGGGCATGGACCTCAAGGCCGCCATGGCCCACACCCGCAAGAGTATGGACCCGGTGTTTGGCCATGTCTTCATCTACGAGCACTGCCTGCCGTTTGACGTGAGCCGTGCGTATGACGAAGCCAAGGGTATCAAGAACCCGCGCGTCTGGACGGCCGAGCGGGACAAGGAGATGTGGCGCGCACTTCAAGCTTGAAGTGCCCGGTTAGGCGCTGCGGCCGGATTGAGCCGCAGTCGGCTATTCCACCACCGTGTAAGCACCAATCTTCAGCGGTTTGCCGGGCTCGCTGGAGCCGCCGCCCGCCTGGGGCCGCTTTGCCAGTACCCGGGCCGCAATGGGCGCAGCCACGCTGGTACCCCACATGCGGGTGGTTGACCCGCTTCGTGTGCCAAGACCCAACACGCCGGTTTGCAGGGGGCTGTCGTCGGACATGGCGGCGTGAATCGGCTTCTGGGCGGTCGCCCGGGTTGGGCCCAGCCCGGCGTAAGGCGCAATTTTGAACAGCCGACCGGCAGAATAGACCAGACCGGCGACGGCGGTGACGCCATTTGCGCAAGCCGTGCCCAGGATCGAACCCAAGCCGTCCACGGTGACGTTGCTGGAGATTTTCAGCCAGCGCGCCTGGTAGGAGCGGCGCGGAAACCCCATGTTCTCGCCGCCCCAGCAGCTGTAGAAACAGGCCACCAGCGGCTTTTTTGCATCACCGGTTGCCAAAGGCAGGTTGATTTCATAACGCCCGCTGGCGGCGAGCGCCGTTGCCGGATGGTCGGCCCGGGTGGGCGCGGCACGCATCAGGATCACCGTACCTGAGTCGCCCAGGTCCATCCGGATGGCATTGAAGCCGGCCTGTGCCAGTTCGCCTTCCGGCCAACCCACCACACCGGGCCGGTCGAGATGAATCGTTTTGCTGCCACCCCGCTCGATGGGCAGGGTGATGGACAACGCCAACCCGGATTGCGCAGCAGGCAGCCAGATCTCGGCAAAACCGGCGGTTTCGCTGCCGGGCGGCACCCGCCAGGCGATGCAAGATGGGCCTTCGTGCAGATTCGCGTGCGCGTGGGATTGGTCTGACTGGCCATTGCCGGTGGGGAACACCAGTTTCAATTGCCGGCCGAGCTGCTTTTGCTCTGCCACCATCGCGTCCAGCGCCCCTTCCATGAAGGAGCTGCCGTCGTGGGAGCCCAGGTAGCTGCCGTAATCGATCACCACCACAATCGTCTTCACGGTTTTTGACGCGCAGGCCACGATGTATCGAACGCCGTCCAGCACACACCGGTGGTCGCCGCCATGGGACGGCGCTTGCAGGATGCCCCGGGGCAACTGCACAAAGACCAGATCGGACGTGGCCGCCACATCGGTATCGGCGGCGGCGCGAGGTGGGTCCAGCGGTTTGACGCTGGGTGAACGCCAGGCGCCGGCAAACAAACCGGCGGTGTGTGAGCCGTGTGTCACCACGTCCTTCAGCGCCGAATAACGCGCAAGGTCATAACACCGGGCCTCGTTCACCAAACCCTGGCGCGTGGCGTCGGCGATGCACCGGTTCAGCACAGCCCGCGTGGCCTGGCGGCCGTAACCAAAACCAGCGGGCGCGCCCAGGTTGGGGTCGAAGTCGGGATTGGCGTCCTGGTCCCAAATTGACAACACCCGTGTGCCCGGTGTACCTTTGCCGCCCGCGACGGAGCTCGTCCCCGTTCGAAAAGCCGAGTGGGCGAATGGAAAGCCGTGGTCGATCACACCCAAAAGGACTTCTCCCGTGCAATTTGGCAGGGCCGAGGGCGCGGCTTTAACCGCCGATGCGGTCGCGCGCCGGTCGAGGGTGCGCTCGGCTAGCAGCGCCTGGCCCCATTCAATCGCCGCCACGTGGTGTGAACTGGCGAGTTGCGCCAGCATTTTCAAATCAACGGTCGCACAGGCGTATTGGCTGCCGGCATCCAGGTGGGAGCTGCTCAAGCGCGCGGTGCCGGACGCCTGGAACATTTTGCGGATCGCCGCGTGCGATTCAGGCGATGCCAGCTTCAGCATCACGTCAAACGGGGTATTTTGCAAGTTGGGCTTGCGCGCGCGGGGCCCGCGCACGTGGTCGGCAAAATCGGTGGCCAGGGCCAACAACAAATGGCGGTCGAGTTTGTGCTGATGGTCTCGCGCCCATTGGGGCAAAACCTTCCAGGACGGGCGGGTTGTGATCGTGGTCATGGGGCTTGGTGCAGCAAAGGCGGGGCCGGTTTTGCGGCTTGCCTACATCTGCAATTCTTTTCGGGCGGTGTCCCAAACCACCTGGAGAATGCCTACCGACTTCGCCCGCTTTTCAAAATACCCCGCCAGCAGGCGGCCAAAGTCTTCGCTCGGTGCCAGATCACACGCAAAATGAACGCCTGCAACCACGCGGTTTTCACCGATCCGGTCGACCAGGCGGTCAAGCTGGACCTTCAACTGGTCCCACTCCCTGGACCCCTTGGTGGGCTGGCTCAAACGGGCCAGCAAGACGGCAAACATCGCGGCTTCGGCCGTGTGGCCGACCGGAAACCCGCCATGGCCCGGCGTGGCGATCATCGGCTGGATTTGCGGCGACAACTCCCACGGGCGCCAGCAGCCGAACTCGTGTTTGGCACGCATTTCGATGGTTTTGACCAGCTCCTGGGCGATGTCCAGCAGCATCATGGTGGCCGGTGTTTGCCGGTAGTCGATCGGCAATATCGAGGCCCAAAAGGGCAGGCAGGTCTGCGCCTGCGCCATCACCTCGGCGGCCCGTTCATTGCGCAACGACGCCATGTCGATGACGGTGCCGACGTCTTTCTCTTTGTAGACCGGCTTTTTGAAGTTGAACGCCATGCCGGTGAGCTGGATCTTCAGCGTGGTTTTGCTTTTGCTGCTGGAAACCTTGAACCCGGCCAGCAGCTCCGGCAACACCAAATAGGGGATGACCCAGGGCTCCCAGCGTTTGAGCTTGGGCCAGGTGTCCTGGTTCTGGTTGCGGGCGCGAAGGCCGGTTGCATCCGGTTGCCCGATGCCCGCCATAACCGAGGTGACCGCATCAGCCAGCAAACCGGGGTCGACGCCGAAGCGGCCACCATGCCCACCGCTGTGGCCGCCACTATGGCCCCCGCTGTGACCGCCGCTATGGCCCCCACTGTGTCCACCGCTGTGGCCGCCACTGTGCCCCCCACTCAATCCAAATCCTGCGGCGCCAAAACTGAAATTTCCCATGGTGTGATCCTCCTTGAAATAGCTGGCTGCTCACCGGTTGCCCAGTGTTTTGAGCGCCAAAATGGTTTGTTGTTTGGTGCGGCTTTCTATGTTGCCGCTTTTCTCGTAGGTCGCCAACGAAAACCCCGGGCTGAGCACTTCGAGCCGCCGTTTGGTGTCCAGCGCCGCGGCCGTTTGCCCGGCCATCACCTGGGCCGTCAGCAAGACGCGGTAGGTCGGCAGGTGCAGCTGGTTCAAACGCAGGCTTTCCTGCGCGGCGGCCAGGGCCTCTGTGGCCTGGCCATCGGCCAGGAGCGCCGAGGCGTGGAGCGCGTGGTAGTAATACAGCGAAGGGTCAATCGGTGACAAGGCCAGCGCGCGGGCCGCAGAGGTGACGGCGTCCCCACTGTCGCCCCACATCGCCTGCACCACACTTTTGTACAGCCACGCCAGCGAGTCGCTGGGGTTGACGGTGATGGCATGCTCAAGGCGCTCTTTGGCCAGATCCGGGTTGTCCAGCAGGTGGGTGTAGACGTGGCCCTGCATCGCCAGGCTCATCGAATCGCCGGGATCCAGGTCAATCGCCCGCTGCGTGAGCGAGAGGGCGCGCCCGCCCTCTCGCTGCGGCTCGGAAGTGCCGCCATAGACCGAGCGCAGCACATACCACTTGGCAAGCCAGGCCTTGGGTTGCGCAAGCTTGGGGTGGCGGTCAATCAGGTGGTTGAGAATTTCATAACTGCGGTCCAGAATCTGCGGGCTGCTGCGGTGCATCAGTGAACTGGCGGCCAGCAGGAGCGAATAACTTTTCAGGGTTGGCAGGGGCTGGCGGTTGGCCCGCACAACCTCCACCTCGATGATGGCACTTTGAACCCGCTGGGATATTGCCGAGAAAAAATCGGCATCCGGTGTGAGGAGGTCCTCCGTGGCAATCACCACCCGGTCTGAAACCAGAATCTGGGTTGACTGGGTTTCTGCCAGTTCCCAGCTGATGTGGACCTTGGCGCCCAGCGCAACGTAGGCCCCGCTCAGGGCATAGTGGGTGTCCAGCAGGGTGTTGATCCGGCCCAGGTCGGTGCTGGCGTTTCGCAGTGAACTCGTGGACAGGCGGCTCCCCGAGGTGAGGGGGCGCCTGGAAGGGTTCGACGCTGAGGTGCTGCGGATGGTGGGCCAGAAGATGGAAGGTAATCCCCAGGACTTTGTGAGCCAGGATTGGGAGGTGCCGCGCGTGCAGAATCCAGTCTTTGTGCAAATGGGTCTTCCTGCGTCGGAGGGAGGGTTTGGCATACACGCCATGTCTTTGGTTCACCCAGTGGCGAGAGTGGCGTCGAAAATCCAGGCTCAGAGGATTGGATGGGTCCATGGGGCGCAGTTGTCGAGGGTACAACGCGCGAGGGAGGAGGAATTAGGCCAGGAAGTGCGTAGTCATATTAACAAGTACAACGAATTATGCACAACTCCGGCGAAACACCTGCCCCTGCACAAAGGCTTGACAGGTCTCAAGGCTGCGGTGGCTGCTCTCCCAGATGGCAAACGGCGGCCCCAGAAGGCGATGGCGACGAGCATGGCGAGCTCACGGGCGGACACCAACTGGTACAATATGGAGTCTGTCATACCGCGGTATGCAGCGGTGGGAAACGAGGAGTTTCTGAAGAAGATCAAGATTCAAGTGGCGGCCTTGAGCCAGCCGGGATTCATGTCTGCGCTGGGGGCTACATGGATGGTAGAGGGAGTGCTTCCAGAAATGGACTTGTCGGAGGAGGGCAAAGCCAAGATGAGGAGGGCGGAGTTCCATCTCTCTCCGAGCCATTACGGGTATCTCTTTCGCAGGGCGACGGTGTCAAAGGATCCCCATGCGTTGAATCATTTGCTGAAGGATCTCACGGATACTGAAAGGGAAGAGGCACTCAGGTGTGGGCACAGGTTTGCGATGGGAGGCGAATGTGCTGAGGAGTCAGATCTCGGGGGTGAGCATTCGGAGGCAAGGTGCAGGGGTCGGAGAGGGGCAGCGAAGCATTCTTCGATGGAGTATGCCCTGGCTGTGTTGATGGAACAAGCTGGATACAGGGTCAAGAGATCTGGCACGATTGTGGGTGAGAAGAAGCACGGGGATTTAACGGTCGGGGGGACATCCCATGTATATCTGGAGACGGTGTTTGATGTCACGAACCGTGTATTGGACAAATCAAGAGTGGCCGACAAAGGAACGCCTCGCTCGAAATCAGTGGATGTTAGACCCTCGTTGGCTGCGGCGGAGGCGTCCAAGAGGCTCAAGTATGAGGAGATCTGCACGGATAGGAGTTTGGGATTTGTCCCATTCGCCATGTCAGTGTGGGGCACGCTGGGAGAGGCTACGGGGCCTGTTATTGAGCTGGTTACGGATTCCTTGGTGGAGAGGCTCATGATGGCAAAATCGGTGGTGACGTACCGGGTACGGTCTTTCTTGGTGGGCTCGGTTATGCGACAGATCGCGACGAATGGGGTGGAGGCGTTGGCGCGGATTCGGTCCAAGGCTCTGCGGGCTGTGGCTCGGAGGGTTGTGGTTCGATGATCGTGCTGGGGGTGGGTGTGTGGTAGAGGTGATGGGTTAGTGTGGGTTGGTGATGGGTTTATTATCTGGTGGTTGTAGGTTAGTGTTGTTTGGGTAGTCTGTCTGGAATGTTCCGTAAATTTGCAGTCTTTTATACGTTTTCAATGAAATCCTTTTTTCTCCTTAAAGGATAAAAACCCTGTAAATTATTTGAAAACTAGCGTCCTGCCCACACGCACGGGGGAAGGATGGGCCTAATATTTGAAGCATCCGGGTATTTTTTTCGATTTTTGTAGAG
>JANMMR010000458.1:0-6047 GCA_031373455.1 Rhodoferax sp. | reverse complement strand
CAATCATTGAGTAGACACCAAAATTTGAGTACGTTGATGATTTATGATGATAATCGTCATCAGTTGCAGGGTAAGGCTACAAAGGATTTGGGTGATTTATTAAAAATAATTGACAACGATGGCTGAAATGCTTTCTCTGAGGTTTGAGTAATTCAGAATCCTTAACTCAGTTTTTGGTTCCAATGCTACTCAACCCCCAAGATGGCGAAAAGTGTCGATCTTTCATCTCCACAAGCGGCTGGGAAACCAGCTATTGAAATTTTTTGCTAGGATACTCTAGAAAAGTCGCAGGTTTGTGAGGTGTCAAATGCCGATCGTTAACAAAGCTAATGGGTTACTGGCTGAGTTCGCTATCTTTCCAATGGAGCCTGAGCACCAAGCAAATCTGGTAGCGTCCGTAATTCAAAATATTGAATCTACGATCGAACGCAAAGCCGGATTTGTCTCTGGCTCGGTACTCAGTAGCAGCGATGGGCTGCGCGTGACAAGTTACATTCAATGGAGCGATAAAGCATCCTATGTGGCTACCGAGCCGTTCGCAGATTTTGCCGTTCCAGATGTGCATTTGTTTGAAATCTTTGCATCCGTACCCAAAGGTAGCCAGTTGCATCTCTCCCCCAGTATGGATGGACTGATCGACTTTGGCATTTTCAAAATGAAGCAGCCTGAGTATCAGCCTCGGTTCGTTGAGTTATTTACGCACGCACTAGAAATGGTATCGGGACAAGCGGGATTGATTTCGACTCACGCTCACCGGAGCTTGGATGGTTGGCGGTGCATCAATTTTGGGCATTGGCACTCGATCGAAGATTTTGCAGCGATGGATTCCAACCGTCCCTTCTCCCCTATCTTCCAAGAAATGCTCGATCTGGCAAATAATGAATATCAAAAATCCTTACATGAGGTGGTTTTCACCACTTAATTAGTTAACATATAGGCAGGTAAGCGATTGCCGCATAATGATAGACTATCCCAAAATGACTGCTAATGATGTGCTCGATCTAGTACAACTTTTCGTTGGCGTAGCCTCTCCTTTTGAGAATCGACATCAGATCGATCTTTACATCGATGGTGGCTGGGGTGTCGATGCTTTGTTGGGCAGACAAACCCGAACTCATGCAGATTTAGACATCGCAGTCGAGCACAAAAATGTGGCGCAAATCCGAGCTATGCTGGAAGCTAGAGGCTATCGAGATGTGGCGCGTCAGGATACGAGCGATTATAACTTTGTCCTGGGAGATAGCCAGGGACATCACATCGATATTCACTCATACACATTCGATAGCTTGGGCAATAATGTTTATGGAATTGCATATCCAGTTGATTCACTTACGGGAACTGGTTCGATAAATGGTCATCCAGTAAAGTGTATATCCCCAGAATGGATGGTGAAGTTTCATTGTGGCTATGAGTTTGACGATGACGATTACCGCGATGTTAAAGAACTCTGCCAACATTTTGCGATCGAGATGCCCTTAGAGTACGTGGAATTTGAGACGATCGAACACATCAAACCCGATAATGTCGTCTAATTGCGCTTGTGGAAGTAGATTTTGAATCTGAGAGACTTTGTGATACTGTAGTACTATATATTCTCAGCTCGTTGCCTAATTAGGGCTTGCTGAAAAAGTCTGTAAACTCGGATTTTTGCAGTACATTACGAAATAGAGTATTATCGATTGCCTCAAAATATAAATTCAATTAATATGAAATAGGGTAAATTATAGTCTTTGCTAATCATCTAATCTCAAATAGGAATAATAAATCGTTTATTTTGGAACAAACATAAAAAAAGCCGAAAAATCTGCCGCATCAGCCAGACGGCTGTAACCGCAAACGGAACCTTGACGCTGACTTACTGACGTGAATGGAGAGGGCCGGGCGGCGGCACTGCGCCACCCTGGCCCATTGCGCCACTGCCTCAGCCCTTCGCGTCGAACACCAGCTGCGTCTGCGTCACCACCGCGCAGAGTTTGCCTTCGGCGTTGGTGATCATCGTCTGCCAGACCATGGTGGTGCGGCCGCGGTGCAGTGCGATGCTTTCACCGGTCACCACACTGCCGAGCTTGGCGCCCGCGATGAATTTGGTGCTTGAATCGGTGGTGGTGGTGCGTTTGCCGGACGGCAGGTTCAGCACCGTGCCTACCGCGCCCAGGGTGTCGGCAAAGGCCATGTAGGCGCCGCCATGCAGGATGCCGCCACCGGTGCACAGGTCGGCGCGCACCGTCATGTCGGCAGCCACCCGGTCCAGCGCCACCGCCGTGAGCTTCACACCCATCAACCCCGGGAAAAGCGGTTCGAGCATTTTCTGCACGGTGGCCACATCCATATTTGCTTGCAAGTTTTCAGCTGCCATGGCCGGACTCCTTTGGAATTGGATGTACATTGTGCCTCCCCCCAACACCATTTTCAGGAGACGCACCATGGGCATGTTCAGTTTCATCAAGGAAGCCGGCGAAAAGCTGTTTGGCCACAAAGACGTGGAGAAAGCCGCCGAAGCCGCTGCCGCCGACCCGGCCGCGCAGCCCACGCTGGATGAATTGAACTCGGCTGCCGCCAAAGGCATCGCCACCTACATTGAAACGCAAAACCTGGGCCTCTCGGGCCTCTTCGTGATGTTTGACGGCAAGACCGGCACCGTCACCGTGCAGGGCGACGCGCCAGACCAGGCGGCGGTTGAAAAAGTCACGCTGTGTTGTGGCAACGTGGCCGGCGTCACCAACGTTGAAAACATGCTGGTGGCCGCTACACCGGCCGACGAGTCGCAGTTCCACGACGTGGTGCGCGGCGACACCCTCTCGGCGATCGCCAAAACCTACTACGGCAACGCCGGCAAGTACCCGGTGATTTTTGAAGCCAACAAGCCGATGCTCAGCCACCCCGACAAAATTTATCCGGGCCAGAAGCTGCGCATTCCCGCGCTGGCCTGACGCACCGGCAACTGCCGCAGACTGGGCCGCACGTGTCGCGACAAAGCGCCTGGGCGATCAAGGTTGCCGCGCTGGTCAAGGGCGGCAATGTCGACGCGGCGCTGGCGCAGATCCGCGTGGCACCCACGGTGAAAGACGTGAAAGACCTGCGGCTGGCGCTGGCAGCCGCCAACCTGCTGGCCAAACACAAGGCGGTTGACGAGGCCACCAACGACCAGATCGTGGCGCTGTCGTCCCCGCGCCTGCACCGCTCGCCCTGACTTCCCTGCGGGAAGCGCTGGTTGACTCGCGGGTTAAAGCCGTGATTATTTCGCGGGCACGCGAAGATCGTCCAGGTAATCCCGCGCGACGTTGATGGACGGCTCCACGCCCAGGCGGTGGAAGGTTTTGCCCAGCCACTCCTTCGCACAGGCCACACCCAGGCCGTGCAGGGTGTGGATCAGGCGGCCGTCGGTCTGGGCCTTGGTCGAGGCGTGAAAGGCCTCGAGTGTTTCGCCGCCATCAATGCGGTGCATCAGCACATTCTTGTAGCGCTTCGGATCGAGCTTGCCTTCAGCCAGCAAGCGTTTGACGAAATCAATCGCGCGCATTTCGGCGATCAGCGCGGCGTTGAAGGTGATCTCGTTGACGCGGTCGATGATTTCCCCGGCGGTGGTGGGTAATTTGTCGCGCTTGATGGGGTTGATCTGCACCAGCACGATGTCGCGGCTGTCACAGTTGTAAATGAGCGGGTGGATCGCCGGGTTGCCGGCGAAGCCGCCGTCCCAATAGTGGTGACCGTCGATCTCCACCGCCCGGAACACGGTGGGCAGGCAGGCCGAAGCCATCACGGCTTTGGCGGTCAGCCGTTTGCCGGTGAACACCTCGGCTTTGCCGGTGGCGACTGCCGTGGCAACCACAAACACCTTGGGCGCATTGGCGGCGGCCAGGCGCTTGAAGTCGATTTTCGCCTCCAGAAAATCGCGCAGCGGGTTGATGTCCAGCGGGTTGCTTTGATAGGGCGACACCGTGCCGCTCCAGAAGCTGGTGACGGCATCGCTGAAACCACTGGCCAGGCCGTCGAACGGGTTCGTGGCGTTCATGGCGCCGAAGCCGCCAAAGAGGATGTCAAAGGGTGCGCGCTGCGCCTTGCTGATGGTCGACGTCACCTCCCCCATCGCAACAATGCCCTCCCAGAAGTTGGCCAGCGCCTCACGCGCCGCTTCGCGCGGGTCGGCTTTGGGTTTGCCCTGGACAGAGGCCATGCCGTGGGCCAGCGCCACGGCATTCATGGCCCCGGCACTGGTGCCGCTGATGCCGTCAAACGCCACGCGGCCGTCGGCGAGCAGGGCATCCAGCACACCCCAGGTGAACGCGCCGTGTGAGCCGCCGCCCTGCAGCGCGAGGTTGGCGCGGCGACGGCCGGCGTCATGCACCCAGACGCCTTCCGGTTTGGATTTCGAGACTGTGCCGGAAGTGTTGACAGGTCGCTTGTTCATGCGTGAAGCGTAGCAAAGTTCAGCCAGACCCTAAAATTCTGGCCACCATGAAGTATTTGCAGGCCTACCCAGACACCGTGAAGGCCCAGGTGCAAGCGCTCATTGACCGCAACAAGTTGGGCCCGATGCTGCTTGAAAAATACGCCAAACCCCATGGCGTGCGCACCGACCGGGCCCTGTACGGCTATGTGATGGACCTCAAAACCGAGTACCTGCGCAGCTCCGAGCCCTTGAGCCGCGTCGCGTTTGACGCCAAGCTGCACGTCATCGCCCATACCCTGGGAACCCACACCACGGTGTCACGCGTACAGGGCAGCAAGCTGAAATCGAAACGCGAAATCCGCATCGCCACATTGTTCAAGGAAGTGCCCGAGCCGTTCTTGAGAATGATCGCCGTGCACGAGCTGGCGCACACCAGGGAGCGCGCGCACGACAAGGCGTTTTACAAACTCTGCGAGCACATGCAGCCTGACTACCACCAGCTGGAGTTTGATGTGCGGCTGTACCTCACGCACCTGGACGTGCAAGGTGCGGGGCTTTGGGCAGCGCCAGCGCACCATTCCATTTCTAAATCTTTGCTGTAGTAGGCGCACCGACGAAGACAGTGCTTTAGCACGGCTAGGAGGTGCAACACCCTGCAGCAATGATTTGAAATGGAATCAGGGAACCAGTGCCATCGCCTGCATGTAGGCGGGGCTGGTCATCAAATCATCCCACGCGGGTGCGGGCAGTTGCGGCAACAGCGCCAGGCGGCGCTCTTCGCTGGCGCCTTGCGGCTGCCAGTGGCCTTTGAGCAGCGCTTCGCTCAAGCCGTTGATCAGCGCGTCTACCGCCTCACCGCCGTCAACGGACTGGTTGCACAGAAGCACCATGTCGCAACCGGCGTTGAGCGCCGCCACGGCAGCTTGCGCGTACGAAACCTCTTTGCCATTGATCAGGCGCGCGCCGGCCATCGAGAGGTCGTCGCTGAAAATCGCGCCGGCAAACCCGAGCTGGCCGCGCAGGATGTCGTTGAGCCACTTGGGCGAAAAACCGGCCGGCCGTGAATCAACCTTCGGGTAAACCACGTGCGCGGGCATGACGCTGCCAATCGCCGTGCTGAGCCAGCCATAGGGCGCGGCGTCGTCGGCGAGGATGGCATTGAGGCTGCGCTTGTCCACGGGAATGTCGGTGTGTGAATCGGCCTTGACGAAACCGTGGCCGGGGAAATGTTTGCCGCAGTTGTTCATGCCGCTGATGTGCAGGCCGTGCATCAGGCTTTTGGCCAGCAGGCTCACCACGCGCGGGTCGCGGCCAAACGAGCGGTCGCCAATGACGCTGCTCTCGCCGTAGTCGAGATCAAGCACGGGGGTGAAGCTCAGGTCGACACCACAAGCGCGCAGCTCGGCGCCCAGCACGTAGCCGCAGGCGGTGGCGGCGTTGGTGGCGTTCATGGCACCCGCGCCATCGTGCGGGCTGGCACCTTTGGTCGCGCCCGCCTTGGCGTCTTGCAGCCACATCTGGCCCAGGGTGCGCATGGGCGGCAGATGCGTGAAACCGTCTGACTTGAAGCGCTGCACGCGGCCGCCTTCGTGGTCCACACAAATCAGCAAATCGCCCCGCAGTTTCTTGATGGCGCGGCACAACTGCGTGAGTTGGC
>JANMMR010000453.1:0-2524 GCA_031373455.1 Rhodoferax sp. | reverse complement strand
GGCCTGGGCACCGCCACGGTGGCCGAATACCTGGGCTTGAACCTGCGCCATATGGACTCCACCGAATGCGGTGGCTCGGCACCCATCTTGCACGTGGCGCACGCCGCAGCGGCGATAGCAGCAGGGCGCTGCAATGTGGCGCTTATCACACTGGCAGGCAGGCCGCGTGCGCAGATGGCTGAAGCCCAAGCTGTGGCTGAAGCCGCCGGCCCGGGAAAAGACGGCAAACCGGCCAGGCCGCCGCTGGCTTTGCGCCCGCCCGACCCTGATGCCCCCGAACTGGCCTTTGAGATGCCCTACGGCCCAGCCACGCAAAACCTGTACGCCATGGTGGCCAAGCGGCACATGTTCGAATTTGGCACCACCAGCGAGCAATTGGCCTGGATCAAGGTAGCCGCCTCGCACCACGCGCAGCACAACCCCAACGCCATGCTGCGCGACGTGGTCACCGTGCAAGACGTGGTCAATTCCCCCATGGTGAGCGACCCGCTGCACCGGCTCGATTGCTGCGTGATGAGCGATGGTGGCGGCGCCCTCATCGTTGCCCGGCCTGAAATTGCAAAGCAGCTTGCTGCTGCCAACAGGCGCCCCCTGGTGATGGTTCGTGGCACCGGCGAAGCGCCCAAACACGGCATGGCCGGCAAGATAGACCTGACATACAGCGCGGCGGCCTGGAGCGGCCCGCGCGCCTTTGCCGAAGCGGGCGTCACGCCGCAGGACATCCAGTACGCGTCGCTGTACGACAGCTTCACCATCACGGTGTTGATGCAGCTTGAAGACCTGGGCTTCTGCAAAAAAGGCGAGGGCGGCAAGTTCGTGATGGACGGCAACCTCATCAGCGGCGTAGGCAAGCTGCCCTTCAACACCGACGGAGGCGGCCTGTGCAACAACCACCCGGCCAACCGGGGCGGCATCACCAAAGTGATTGAAGCCGTGCGGCAACTGCGCGGTGAGGCCCACCCCGCCGTGCAGGTGCCCAATTGCAGCCTGGCGCTGGCCAGTGGCATTGGCGGCGCACTGGCGTCGCGGCATACTGCTGCCACGCTGATACTGGAAAGACTTTGACATGAGAAAAATACCCGCCCCGCGCGTGTTGCCCGAAACACTGGCCTATTGGGAAGCGGCAGACGCCGGTCAATTGCTTGTCAAAAAATGCCAGGACTGCGGCGAGTTTCACCACTATCCGCGCGACATCTGCCCCTATTGCCTGAGCGCCAACACCACCTGGGAAAAATCTGCAGGCACTGGCAAGGTCTATTCCTTCAGCACCATGGGCAAGGGCGAAGCCGCCTACACCATGGCGTTGGTCACGCTCGACGAAGGCGTGACGGTGATGAGCAATCTGGTGGACTGTGATGCCGGCCTGGTGCAGATCAACCAGCGCGTGCGGGTGGTGTTCAAGCCCACGAACGGCGCAGGGGGTAGCGGGCATGCCGTGCCCATGTTCACCCCGGCCTGATTCAAGAAAGACTTTTCATGGCCCGCCTTGTAGCTGCTTTCGGTTCCTCTCACAGCATCATGCTGGTCGCGCAACGCGAAGACTGGCAACACCAGTTCCGCCTGGCCGACACAAAAAACCCGCACCTGTATGACAAAGCCGGCAACAAGACCGACTACGCCCAGCTGCTGGCAAGCCTGGGCGACGCCGACCGAGCCCGTGCTGCAGCGCTCACCACGCCGGAAAAGCTGGGCGAGCTGTATGACCAGGCCCAGCTTGCCATGGATGAAATGCGCCGGCGCATTGCGGCCGCCAAACTCGACGTGCTCCTCATCGTGGGGGACGACCAGACCGAGCTTTTCAGAACCAGCAACAACCCTGCTTTTGCCATCTATTACGGAAAGACCATCCGCAACACCGCGCGCGAGCCCGCAGCGCCGGGCCGCCCCAAGCAAGGCCCGGCCCCCTCGGGGGGCAGCGAACCACACGCAGTGGGGAGCGTGGGGGCTACATCTTCCGCTGCGCCGCATGACGCGTGGGTCAAGTCCGCCCGCATGTGGCGCCACGAGCCCGAGGTGGACCGCGACTACCCGGTTAAAAGCGATATGGCCGAATGGTTGATCCGCCAGCTGTGTGACCGCGACTTCGACATCACCGCCATGGACGGCCTGGAGCGTGGCCAGAGTGAAGGCCACGCCTTCCAGTTCATCCACCGACGATTGCTGGACGGCAACGTAGGCACCCTGCCCGTGATTCCCATCATCCTCAACACCTTCGACCCACCCAACCAGCCCACACCCAAGCGGTGTGTGGCCCTGGGCGCGGCCTTGCGCGAACTCATCGCCCAATGGCCGCAAGACATCCGGGTCGGCGTGATTGCGTCTGGCGGCTTGAGCCATTTTGTGGTGGACGAAGCGCTTGACCAAAAAATCATCACGGCCATTCGCAACAAAGACACGGCCACCCTTGCGGGCCTGGACCCAAAACACCTGCAAGCCGGCAGCTCTGAAATCCGCAATTGGCTGGTGGTGGCTGAAATGGCGCGGGCGCTGGAAGTGGAATGGGTGCAATATTTGCCGGGCTACC
>JANMMR010000449.1:0-6441 GCA_031373455.1 Rhodoferax sp. | reverse complement strand
GGCGGCAGAGATGCCGGTGGTCACGCCCTCTGCGGCCTCAATCGATACGGTAAACGCGGTGCCTTTTTTGTCGCCGTTGCGCACTGCCATGGGCGGCAACTGAAGGTGCTCGCAGCGGGCGCGGGTGAGGGTGAGGCAGATCAGACCGCGGCCAAAACGGGCCATGAAATTGATGGCGTCAGCCGTTACATGGTCAGCGGCCAGCACCAGATCGCCTTCGTTTTCCCGGTCTTCTTCGTCTACCAGGATCACCATCCGGCCGGCGCGCATGTCTGCAACGATGTCTTCGACGGGAGAAATTTTGGCGGGGGCGGCGGGGGTGGTCGGCGAAGGAACGGACGCCAGGTTGGGGCTCATGCGGGTACTTTCTGCAGCATGCGTTCGACGTACCGAGCGATCAAGTCGATTTCCAGGTTGACTCGGGCGCCGGTTGCAAGCGCGCCCAGCGCGGTGTTTTGCACCGTATGGGGGATGAGGTTGATGTGGATACGGCACGCCGGTGTGGCGGTTTGGCCGTCACCGGTGGCTTTGGGCAGGTCGTCGACCTGGTTGACGGTGAGGCTGACACCGTTCACCGTGATGGAACCCTTGTAAGCCAGAAATTTGGCCAGCTCGGCCGGCGTCTCGATTTGCAGCAGCCAGCTTTCGCCAACCTCCTCAAACCGGGTCACTGTGCCGACACCATCCACGTGGCCGGAAACGATATGTCCGCCCAGGCGATCCTGCGCACGCAGCGCCTTTTCAAGATTGACCGGGCCGGTCGTGGCAAGCCCAGCGGTGCGGGCAAGCGATTCAGCGGAGACATCAATGCGGAATTCGTTTTTGGCGGCGTCGATCGAAGTGGCCGTCATGCAAGCGCCATTGATCGCGATGCTGTCACCCAATCCCACGTCATCCAGGTAGCCCGGCGGGCAAACAACACTGAGTTGTTTGCCGTGCAATAAAGAGCTGCCGAGGGCGTGGATGCCGGCGATACGCCCCACGCCGGTGATGATTCCGGTGAACATGGGGCTATTTTCGCAGGAATCTGGGGGTGTTTTGGATGGGCCCCGGGTGCTTCTTGCAAAACGGGCGCTAAAACCGGCCCCGCCCCGCCACGCGCGCAAGAAGGCGCAGGTCTGGGCCCACCATGGCACTGGACTTGAATTCCAGCGAAACGGCGTCGCTCAACTGCGCGAGCGGTCCAAAACTGGCCATGTCGCGGCCCTGGCCAACCAGTTTGGGCGCGAGATAAACGAGAAATTCATCGACCAGACCTTCGCGCACGAGCGATCCGTTGAGTTTGTGCCCGGCTTCTACATGCACTTCGTTGACTTCGCGGGTGGCCAGATCTGCCAACATGGCGCGCAAATCGACTTTGAGTCGCCCGCCAGCCGGTCCGTCTGGCTTCTGCGGCATTGAAATGACGGTGGCACCTTTCGCTTCAAGGGCCCGCTTGCGCTCATCGTCCTGCACAGCGCAGTAGATCAGCAATGTTCGCCCCGGGAGGAGCAACTTTGCGGTCATCGGCGTATCCAGACGGCTATCGACTACGACCAGGTGGGGCTGGCGCTCTGTGGGCACGAGGCGAACGTCCAAAGCGGGGTCGTCTTCCAGCACCGTGCCAATGCCGGTCAATACTGCGCAGGAGCGCGCCCGCCAGGCGTGGCCATCGGTTCGGGCCGGCTCAGAGGTGATCCATTGGCTCTGGCCATTCTCCAGCGCGGTTTTGCCATCCAGGGAAGCGGCCACCTTGAGGCGCACCCAGGGAGTGCGGCGGACCATCCGGCTGAAAAAACCAATATTGAGCTCGCGGGATTCATCGGCACCTGGTCCAACTTCCACTTCGACGCCAGCCGCTCGAAGGCGCGCAAACCCTTGGCCTGCGACCAACGGGTTCAGGTCGGCGATGGACGCCACCACACGGCGGATGCCTGCCGTGATCAGCGCTTCACAACACGGACCGGTTCGGCCGTGGTGGGAGCAGGGCTCCAGCGTGACGTAGGCCGTTGCGCCACGGGTTGAGTGTCCACGGGCGGCGGCATCGCGCAAAGCCATGATTTCGGCATGGGGGCCACCGACTTTTTGGGTAAACCCTTCGCCGATTACCTGGCCGCTGACGTCTGCGAGGACGCAGCCTACGGCGGGGTTGGGCGGGGACAAGCTGCGGTTTTGTGCGGCCAAAAGAAAAGCGCGAACAATCACTGAAACAGGGCCTTTGCGTTCGAAATGACACAGGATCTTACCGTTTAGCCGGTCAAAACAACCGGTCATCCGCTGCCATTGGCATTTGCGCCCGGCCCAAACTAAGCTCCACGGCATGAAAATCCGCCAAGCTGGTTTTACCCTGATTGAGCTGCTGGTCGTCGTGGCCATCGTGGCTATTTTGGCTTCGTTGGCGGCGCCGAGTTTCCGCACGCTTCTGGTCAGCCGGTCCGTGCTGGCAGCAGCGGATACTTTGGTGAGTGATATGACTTTGGCACGTTCAGAGGCACTTAAGCGATCGTCGGCAGTAACCATCTGCAGGTCCACCAACGGCACTACCTGCAATACAACCGTGGGCAGCTGGAACGTTGGCTGGATCGTATTTGTCGACCTGAACGCAGATGGCGTCAACGTTGATGCCGGCGGGGTAGTTCTCCCGCTTGAAACGGTTCTCAAAGTGCAGCAGGAGTTTTCAAATATTGCGACGATTCAGTCAGACGCTTCGCCCGGAACAACGCTGCAAGCAATTCGGTACGACCCAACTGGAAGAGCGCGTGGGGCTAACCAGACCTTCAATGTGACGCCAACGGGCACAGTGCCAGCCGGTGTTGCTCGCGTAGTCTGTGTCTCAGTTACTGGAAGGCCCTCTGTAAGAGCGGCGGGAGTTTCGATATGTCTGGTGTAGTGACTTTTTCCAGCGCAGGTTTGGTGCGCAGACACCGGCAGTCTGGTGTTTCATTGATCGAGGTGATGGTTTCAATCGTCATTGCGTCCATTGGGCTTTTGGCCCTTGCAGGCGTCAATGCGACGTCGGTCCGGTACACCAAGCTGTCTCAATACCGGGGAACGGCGACGCTTTTGGCCACAGATATCGGTGAACGAATGCGGGCCAACAAGGCGGGCATGGCAGCCTACGTGTTGGCCACCAATTTTGCCGGCCAGAATGCGGCACCAGCGGCGCCTGTGCCGCTTTGCGATGCCGTTGTAGACACCTGCACCTCCAATCAACTGGCTGCAGCGGATATGTACGCGTGGCGATTGCTGGTCCGCAACCAGTTGCCCGAGGGTTCTGTCGCAATTGCGCACAATGCGGCGCAACTGGCATCGGACGTATGGGTCGTATGGCGAGACCCTGCGGTGGCCAACGACGACGAGTTTGCCCTGCTTACCAACGAATGTCCTGCGAACCTTTCGGTCGCTGGCGACCGAAGCATTCGCTGCAGCTACTTCAGGATCAACTTATGAGGAAACTTGGCTTTCGATCAAGGGCGAGGGGGATGTCGCTGGTTGAGTTAATGATTTCCCTCGTGATTGGCCTTGTTGTTGTTGGCGCTGTGATTGTCAGCATCATCTCGTCCAGCAATGCGGGAAGATATCAATCGGCTTTCGCTCAGATGAATGAAGATGCCCAAATTGCGTTGAGCATCCTTCGCCGAGATCTCGAAATGGCTGGGTATTCCCAGCCGACAGCGCTTTTGCCGGACCCGCTTGACCCTACTAAACTGGTTTTCACCTTTGGCGTCATGGCAGGCAACAACGGGCGTTGGGTGTTTGGCTGCGACAAGGGTTTTGTTTCTACAACCGCTGCAGTGGGCGCTTTGGCATGCAACCCCAATACCGACCCGGACAATTTCATGTTTGAAGTGGCTTATGAGGCCGACGCAGCCAATACGGTCCTATCTGGTGGAAATGCGACGAACTGTCTGGGAATTTCTGTGGGTGGCGCGGCTTCGTTGTTGGCGATCAACCGTTATTTCGTATCCACTACATTGTCCCTTCGCCCAGAGTTGCGTTGTTCCAGCAATGGCCAAACGCAGCCTCTAGTAGAAAACATCGAAAGCATGAAAATTTGGTATGGAATTGCCGTCAACAACACCTCGACACAGGTCGTGCGCTACGTGACAGCTGCCTCGATTGGCGCCACTCAGTGGGATCAGGTCGTCAGCGCCCGCGTTTGCCTGTTGGTGCGCAGCGCAGAGCCGGTATTGCTGGCGGGTGAAGACGACCAGGCAGGCTCGCTCTTAACCCAATACAGCGACTGTGATCGCGCACCGCAAACTACGACCGACCGCCGCCTACGTCGGGCTTATTTCGCCACGGCAGCATTGCGCACCAAAATGCCCCAGTAGTCGAACTTCCATGAACCACTTTCACTCCAAAACCCATTCCGCGCAACGCGGCATATCGCTCATCATCGTTTTGATTTTGGTGGTGGTAATTGGATTGACGGCATCCTCTGCCATGCGAAGCGCCACGTCGAGTCAGCGTGTGACCAACAATGTGCGCATGGACAACATGGCACAACAATATGCAGAGGCGGCCCTGCGTTTTTGCGAGGCGCAGATGGCAATACCAGCCACCAATGTGGGTCCGTTGCCGGTGCGTGATGGTCGCCTCTTGGCACCCCCTGTGATCAATATCAATGCGGGTGTAGCGCCCGCCTGGCAGAACACGGTTTCCTGGCGTGGCGCAGCTGCTGCGCCCATGGTTCCGCCCCATGCGGCAGCCACCCGAATTGCCTTGACAGCTGGTCAGATCAGTTCTGCGGCAAGTACTTATACACCTACAAAGCTGCCTGAATGCATTGTTGAAACGCAAAGTATTGGCGGGCTTGTTTCACCCTTCAACGTCACGGTTGTTACAGCACGCGGTTTCAGCACGGACTATCGGGAAGACGCTGCCACAGGTGCGACCGCCAATGGCTCGGTGGTTTGGCTGCAGTCAATCCTCAATTTGTGAAGAATTTGTGAAGTTATGGGAGAAGCAAAATGAACGTTTCCGTGTTCTCAATTCAATTCATGCGACTGCCGTTTTTGGCAGCCACCTTGTTTCTGGGCCTTTCAAGTGGCTCTTTTTCACAGGTTCCCGCCCAGATTCCTTTGTTGAATAGAGTCGGTGGCGGTGTTGTTCCCAATTTCATGCTGACGCTGGACGATTCAGGTTCCATGCTGTTCCAGCACATGCCCGAAACCACTTTTGACGGTGGCACGTTTGCCACACCAATTCCTTCTGCCATCGGCGGGGGTGTCATCCAGGTGAGATGGGATCCACGTGACACGTTTGGTGTGCTCAACATTGGGGGCGTTGCGACACCAGGAAACGTTCCTGGAAATATCACGTCCACCAATTACTTGCTGCGGGCTTCCCGGTCCGCGGATACCAACACGATGTTTTACAACCCGGAAATCCGGTATCAGCCTTGGTTGAAGGCGGATGGGACACGTTTTCCAAACTCGCCACCTGCCGCTGCCTACATGGATCCCCCCGGCATTACGGGAGCTTCGGGCGCCGTGATCAATCTGACGTCCTACACGGCCCCTGGAGGCAGCAGTACCTGGTGCTTCTCGGAGTCGGTTCATCCTGTTCCCACGAGTAACAACCCCAACGCTTTTGTAGCTGGCGTTACCTATACGATTACCACTTCCGGAAGCACTGTTTGGGCGACAGTGGGTTCACTGTCAAGCGCTGTGGGTACAGTTTTTGTTGCTACTGGCGTAGGCACCGGCACGGGACGGGCGACGCCATCTGCGTATTGCAGCACCAAGGCCAACAACATGGCCTCGCTCAACCACGACCCCGGTGTTTATTTCAAATTGCAGAAGCAAACCGTCACTGCAGGTTCGCTCGTGATTGGCACAACTTACACCATCAAAACCCTCGGAACCACCAATTTCACTTTGGTAGGAGCCCCAGCCAACACGATAGGAACCAAATTCACAGCCAATGGCGTTGGCGCCGGCACAGGCACAGTAAACGGCTACAAATCTGTCACCAATTACGCCAACTACACAGCGTTTTCCATAAACGCGCCACTTGTCCTGACTTATGAAAAGGTGGCTGCTCGCGGAGACTGCACGGGTGCAATTGGACTTGCTGGTTGTTCCAAAGCCGAGGAACGCCAAAATTTTGCCAACTGGTTCACGTATTACCGCAACCGCAATTTGCTGGCTCGGGGCGCGATGATGGAGTCCTTTGGCGCCGTGGCGGCGCCTGCGGCAGCGGCATCGGCGCCATTTCGAGTGGGTTTTGGGCGGATCAACAAAGGTTCGGGAACGGTTGACGGTATCTCGACCACCGTGATTGAAAGTAACACGGCTACTTATGGCGGCGGCGGCGTTCGTGCCTACACACAAGCTCGTAAAAACCAGCTCTTCAAATGGCTGGAAGATTTGCCGGCGGGCGGTGGCACACCGCTGCCCGCTGCGATGGAGGCGGTAGGGGCTTATTACAGCCGAACCGACAATCGAGGTCCGTACA
>JANMMR010000399.1:0-2953 GCA_031373455.1 Rhodoferax sp. | reverse complement strand
CGATTGTGCAGGCCGGCCCGACGTGGAAGGGCCGTTTCGTCGGGCTGGTGGTGTTGCCGCTGATGATCTCCCCGGTGGCCCGCACCTACGCCTGGATCGTGATCCTCGGGCGCACAGGGGTTGTCAACCAGGCCATCACGGGGCTCGGGTTGTCGGATGAGCCGGTGCGCATCCTGTTCACCGAAACCGCCGTCTTCATCGGCCTGGTGCAACTGTTTTTGCCGCTGATGGTGCTCTCGCTGGTCAGCAGCCTGGAGAATCTGCCGGCAGATGTGATCCCGGCGGCGCGGGTGCTGGGCGCAGGCTGGTTGAGCGTGTTTTTCAAAGTCATTTTGCCGCTGACCAAAGAGGGCCTGGTCACCGGCGGCACGCTGGTCTTCACCGGCGCCGTCACGGCTTACATCACCCCGGCGGTGTTGGGTGGCTCCAAGGTGCTGATGCTGGAGACCCTGCTGTACCAGAAGGTTTCAGTGAACAACGATTTCGTGGCCGCCAGTGTGATTGCCGCCATCCTGATCGCCATGGGCATCGTGACCCACATGTTGCTCAAGCGGGCGGCGAAGGCCAGGTCCCGGTGAAGTCCCCGGTGAAATTCCGGTGAGCACCCGATGAACCCGCTCCTGCGCCTGGCCGGCTGGGCCACATTGGCAGCCATCTTCCTGTTTCTGCTCGGGCCGTTTTTGCTGATCGCCGTGGCCGGCCTGTCTGCCGGCGAGACATTGGCCTTTCCGCCGCAGGGCCTCTCGCTGCGTTGGTTTTACGCCGTGTTTGCCATGGACAATTTCCGCGCCAGTTTCATCCTCTCGATGCAATTGGCGGTGGGCTCCACGCTGCTGGCCTTGCTGCTGGGCGTGCCCGCCGCTTACGGGCTTTCGCGGTATGCCATTCCAGGGCGGGAGCTGGTCCGCACCATCGTGTTCACGCCGGTCATCGTGCCGGGCATCATCGTCGGCCTGGCCTTGTTGCGCCATGCGGTGATTCCGCTGGACATGTCGGTCAACGTGGCCCTGGTGCTGGCCCACACGGTGCTGGTGGTGCCGTATGCCGTGAGGGTGGTCACGGCCAGCCTGGAGAACCTGCGGCCGGATGTGGAGGAAGCCGCAGTGATGCTTGGTGCCACACGCCTGCGCACCTTCTTCCGCATTGTGCTGCCCAACATCGTGAACGGCATTCTGGCGGCGTTCATCCTCGGTTTTGTCACCTCGTTCAACCAGGTGCCGGTGTCGCTCTTTCTCACCGGCCCGGGCATCACCACACTGCCAATCGACATGCTGGCTTCGATGGAGTATGTCTACGACCCCTCAATTGCTGCGCTCTCGGCCTTGATGGCGCTGATGTCCATGGTGATCGTGCTGGTGGCCGAGCGCATGTTGGGGTTGTCACGTTATGTCTGATTTTTTGCGGCTTGAAAACCTCACCCTGGCCTATGCCGGCCAGGTTGCCGTGGCCGGGCTGAACCTCTCGGTGGCCGAGGGTGAACTGCTCGCCCTGCTCGGCCCTTCCGGTTGCGGCAAGACCACCACCATGCGCGCGATTGCCGGGCTCCTGGCACCGCAATCAGGCCGCATCCTGCTGGGTGGGGAAGACATCACCCACAAAAGCGCAAACACCCGCGAGGTCGGCCTGGTGTTTCAGTCGTATGCCTTGTTCCCGCATCTCTCGGTGTTTGAAAACGTGGCGTTTGGCCTGCGCCTGCGCCGGGTGGCAGGCAGTGAACTCGATCGCCGCGTGATGGAAGCCGTGGAGATGGTGGGCCTTCGCAGCTTTGAACGCCGCTTGCCGCGCGAGCTCTCGGGCGGGCAGCAGCAACGTGTGGCGCTCGCACGTTCAGTGGTGGTGCGGCCGCGCCTGTTGCTGCTCGATGAGCCGCTCTCCAACCTCGACGCCCGCCTGCGGCTTGAAATGCGCAGCGAGCTGCAGCGCCTGCAGCGCGATCTGGGCGTGACGATGCTGTATGTCACGCACGACCAGGTCGAGGCACTGGCGCTGGCACACCGGGTGGTGGTGATGAACGCCGGCAAGATCGCGCAGCAAGGCGCGCCGGCCGACATTTATGAGCGCCCCACATCGGCTTTTGTGGCGCAGTTTGTCGGGTTTGAAAACTTGTTTCACATCAAGGCGGGGCAAATGGGGGGCGACAAGGGTGCACTGCCCCTGCCGGCCGGTGCGTCTGGCGAACACGCCACAGGCCATGCGCTGGCCTGGCGGCCGCGGCATGTGGTGCTGGGGCACGGACCCTACCGAGGGCAGATCAAGGGTGTGTCGTACTTGGGCGAAGCGGTGGAGTATTTGATCGACTGCGCGGCCGGCACCCTCAAGGCCCAGGTGCCCACCGGCTCAGGCGCTCGCCCTTTGCAACTGGCCATCCATGACCCCGTGGCGTTCGATTTGCCCTTGGCCGACGCCGTGCGGCTTGAATCGGACTGAGCGCGCCATGAACCGGGTGTGGATCGACACCGACATGGGTTTTGACGACCTTGCGGCGGTGCTGACCGTTGCGCACACACCCGGCTGGGTGGTTGACGGCCTGTCCCTGGTGGCTGGCAATGCGCCGATTGACGCCGTAATCGGCAATGCACTGCGCAGTGCCGCGTTTTTTGACTGGCCTTTCCCCATCCACCGTGGCGCGGATCGCCCGCTTAAAGGGGAGCTGGTGACGGCGCAAAACATCCTGGGTGCCGATGCGATGCGCTCGGCGGGTCGCCAACTGCCGCTGGCTAGCGCGCCAATGGCTGCATCAAGTGGCGTCACGGCGCTGGCTGGTTACATCGAAAACTGCGCTGAGCCGGCAGTCTTGCTGGCGCTGGGGCCACTCACCAACATCGCGCAGTTGCTGCAACAGCGCCCGGACCTCGCCCGGCGCGTGGGCCAGCTGGTCTGGATGGGCGGCAGCGCGGGTGCGGGCAACCACACGGCTGCGGCAGAGTTCAACGCCGCTGTGGACCCGGAGGCG
>JANMMR010000375.1:0-4473 GCA_031373455.1 Rhodoferax sp. | reverse complement strand
GTCGAGCGTTGCGCCGATCTGCCGGCCGTCGGTGAACACGATGGAGGCAGGGCCGTCCCACGGTTCCAGCATCGCGGCGTGGTATTCGTAGAACGCGCGGCGGCGCTCGTCCATGGTGCTGTGTTGCTCCCACGGCTCCGGAATCATCATCATCACCGCCTGGCTGATCGGGTAACCGGCCATCGTGAGCAATTCGAGACAGTTGTCAAAGGTGGCGGTGTCTGACTGGCTGGCAAAACTGATGGGGTAGAGCTTTTGCAGGTCGGCACCCAGCACCGGCGACGACATCACGCCTTCGCGCGCCTTCATCCAGTTGTAGTTGCCCTTGACGGTGTTGATCTCGCCGTTGTGGGCAACGTAACGGTACGGGTGCGCCAGCGGCCACTCGGGGAAGGTGTTGGTGGAAAAGCGCTGATGGACGAGTCCGAGCGCCGAGACGCAGCGCACGTCTTCCAGATCACGGAAGTAAACACCCACTTGATCGGCCAGCAGCAAGCCCTTGTAGACGACCGTGCGGCTGCTCATGCTCGGCACGTAATACTCTTTGCTGTGTTTCAAGCGCAGGTTCTGGATGGCGGCGCTGGCCGTTTTGCGGATCACATACAACTTGCGTTCCAGCGCGTCCTGCACGATCACGTCATTGCCGCGCCCGATGAACACCTGCCGCAAGATCGGCTCCTTGGCGCGCACGGTGGGCGACATCGGCATGTCGTGGTTGACCGGCACATCGCGCCAGCCCAAGAGCACCTGGCCTTCGGTCTTGATGGCGCGCTCGAGCTCCTGCTCGCAGGCCAGGCGGCTGGCGTGTTCCTTGGGCAAAAACACCATGCCCACGCCGTATTCACCGGGAGCGGGCAGCATGACGCCGCGTTTGCCTGCGGGGCCAACGCCATTTTCCGCCATCTCCTCGCGGTACAAGGCATCGGGCAGCTGGATCAAGATACCCGCGCCGTCGCCCATGAGTTTGTCGGCCCCCACCGCGCCTCGGTGGTCGAGGTTCTCCAGAATCTTCAGCGCGTTCTTGACGATGTCGTGGCTCTTGTGCCCCTTGATGTGCGCGACAAATCCCACGCCACAAGCGTCATGTTCCTGGTCTGATGAATACAGCCCGTGTTGTTGAAGATGGGCAATCTCTGCAGCCTGGCTCATGGCGCGCTCCTGTAAACCGAAAGGGACGCCGATTTTACTGCGCTGCAACATCCGGTTCAAGCAAATTAATTGGGGTCAGATTCCATTTAATTGTTGAATTAATTACTCAAGATTTAATTGGGGACAGATTGCTTTTTCCCCGATGCGCCCAGCTTCTCTGCCTTGAACGGCCGCCCGACCGGGCTTTTGCTCACCCGCCGCAGCGTTTTGCCTTGCAGCTCCGCGACAAAACCCGGCTCCCCGAGCGCCCAGCCGCGCAGCACGGAGCATGTCAAATCCGATTGCTCCTGCTCGGTGATCCCGTTGCGGACCAGCTCAACATACGCCGCCTCGCGCGCAAACGGTGTATTGCCCAGCTCCCACACCAGCGGGTGCGGCGTGATGAGCGGGTCAACCCGCAGGCCGGCATAGCGGCCGTAACTCGACCACGCGTGCTCTTCGGGCGAGGAGGCTATGCCCGCGCGCACCGGGTTCAGGTCGATGTACACCATACACGCCAGCAGATAGCGGTCGCTCTGGATCAGCGTGGATTTGTAGCGCCCCTCCCACAAAGTGCCGCTGCGCCCGCGCGAGTCGTTGAAGAGGCGCACATAACGCCTTCCCACCGCCTGCATCATCTGCGGCAGCCCTTCCGACGTTTGCGGCGTGGCCAGCAGGTGGAAGTGGTTGCTCATCAACACATAGGCATGAACCGCCACGCCGAATTTTTGCGCGTTTTCCTGCAGCAGATCGAGCAGAAACTGACGGTCGCCGTTCGATTCAAAAATCGCCTGGCGGTTGTTGCCCCGCTGGATCACATGGTGCGGGTAACCGGGAAGGGTGAGCCGGGGCAATCGGGCCATGGTGGGTGGATCTGAAAGAAAAAAAGGGGTTAATTCCGCATCATGGTAATTGGAATCTGACCCCAATTAATTCCTAACCGCATATATGCTACTATTTATATAGCAAACTATCGCTATTTCACGTGACTTCATGCCCGAAAAATCCAATAAATTTGAAAACAGGCAAAAAAAGAGGCTGATCGTACCCATATTGGGTATAACCAGCCTCTTTTGGCGCAACCGGCGGTTCGCCGACTGCTCAATTTCGCTTCAGCGCGGCTTCAGCTTTTGTTCAGCAAACCGCCCAGCATGCCCATCAAGTCGCCGGAATTGCCCAAGCCGCCCGCTGGCGCCTGGCCGTTGGGGGTGAGTTTGTCGATCAGGCCGGGCAACATCTGCGCCAGTGAACCGGCGGCGTCGCCCTGGCTCATGCCGAGTTTGGAGGCGAGGTCACCCAGGACATCGTTGCCCAAAACCGAGCTGATCTCATCGCCCGAGACCGGCACGTTGGCGCCCGTGCCCACCCAGGATTTCATCTGCTCGCCCAGGCCGGCCTGGTTGAATTTTTCCATCAGGCCGCCCAGGCCGCCCATCTTGCCGTCGTTGGCCAACATGCCCACGACCACCGGCAGCAAAGCGCCCAAGCCACCGGCGCCGCCCAGCATGCCCGCCAAGCCGCCGCCACCTTGTTGCGGCTGCCGTTGCTGCTGCCCCAGCATGGAACTGGCAGCTCCCAAAACCGAATCTAGCAATCCCATAACTACCTCCTGTGAATATTGAATGAAATGAGGCGTCAGTCGATTCGACTTCTCACGTCGACCCCAAAACGCGAGGAGCATTAGACCACCGAAATTTGGCCGCGTGTGAAAGCGATTGTTGGTGCCAATCAGGCGCTGGCTGTGTCCGGCCCAAGCGGCGCCTGGGGCAGTTTGAACCGCGTTTGCAGCAGTTCGAGCAGGCCAAATTCCGCCAGTATCGCTTCCAGGCGTTCGGCCGCCGCGCGTTTTTTGCGGCCGGTAAAACGGGCCAGGATCAGCTCGTTTTTCAGGCTGTGCTCCCAGCCGACCAGCTCGGTCACCGTCACCTGGTAACCCGCCGCCTCAAGATAAAGGCAACGCAGCACATTGGTGATCTGGCTGCCCATCTCGCGCGTGTGCAAAGGGTGGCGCCACAACTCGGCCAGCGGTGTGCGGCCCAGGCTCAAGGCTTTGGAGCTGCTCAAGACGCGCGCCACTTCGGCCTGGCAACACGGCACCAGCACCATGAACTTCGCCTGTTTTTGCAGGCCGAAGGCAATGGCGTCGTCGGTCGCGGTGTCGCAGGCGTGCAGGGCCGTGACAACGTCAATCTGCTGCGGCAAATTGGCTGAATGGGCCGACTCGGCAACGCTCAGGTTCAGAAAATCCATACGGCCAAACCCAAGCCGCGCTGCCAAAGCCAGCGACTGGCTGACGAGTTCGGGCCGCGTTTCAATGCCGTAAATCCGCCCTGCGGTTTTGCCCTTGAAAAACAGGTCGTAGATGATGAAGCCGAGGTACGACTTGCCCGCGCCGTGGTCCGCCAGCGTGGCCTCGGCGCCGCCGCCGGGCAATTCGAGCAGACACTTTTCGATGAACTGGTAGAGGTGGTAGACCTGTTTGAGTTTGCGCCGCGAATCCTGGTTGAGTTTGCCCTCGCGCGTCAGGATGTGCAGCGCCTTGAGCAGCTCGATCGACTGGCCGGCGCGGATTTCGGGCGCGATGGCCTCGGGCTCGGGCTTTTTTGCCGGCCTTTGTGCCGACTTCTGCACCGGGCGCTGAGCCGGGATGAGTGCCGGGACTTTGGCGTCGCTTTGGGGGGTCATGGGCGCATCATCCCGCATTCTTGATTCCCTTGAATCGGGGCCCCAGTTTCAGCTGCGCCCAGCCGGCTTGTCCGAGCGCCTGCAAGGTGGCGATGTTTTTCCCGTAAATCAACTCGGCCTGCGGGAAAGCCGCCACCGCCCGCGCCACGCTGTCTTCGCGCAACAGGTGCAACATCGGGTACGGGCTGCGGTTGGTGCAATGCGTGATGTCGCCCGCCGGCGCGTCGGCAAACTCGAACTGCGGGTGGAAAGGCGCGATCTGCACCACGCCGTCCAGGGCCAAATCCAGCAGCAGCTGGTCAGCCTCATCCAGAAAATCGTTGTAGTCGAGGAATTCCTGCAGGCAGCAAGGCGCCATCAACAGCGTGGTGTCGCGCACCTGCGGCTCCAGCGCCACCAGGCTTTCAAGCTCGCGCTTCAAATCAAGCAGCAGTTCGCCGGGCGCCGTGGCTGGGCTGACGGCGTAGTGGATTTGCCCTTTGCTGTGCACGGCTTTGGCAAACGGGCACAGGTTCAGGCCGATCACAGCCTGCTCCAGCCAGCGGCGCGTGTCGGCCATCACGACGGCCACCATGGCGTTGTCTGGCGGCATCATGCGGTGCTGGTCACAGTTGGATCAACAGATCTGTAAAGCGCTTGGATCATGGAGGAGAAGAGCGT
>JANMMR010000346.1:0-16934 GCA_031373455.1 Rhodoferax sp. | reverse complement strand
GCCTTCGCTGCGGGCGCAGCCGGCGCAGCTTTTGGCTCAACCCTGCTGGCGGTGTTTCTCGCGATGCTGGTGGCGGTGGCGCTGGCCTGGATGCACGGCTTGGCCTGCGTGAGCCACAAGGGCGACCAGGTGGTCTCGGGCGTGGCTATCAACATCATCGCCTCCGGCATGACGATGGTGCTGGGCATTGCCTGGTTCGCGCAAGGCGGGCAAACGCCTGCAGTGTCGACGTCGGTGCGCATCCAGCCGATGTTTCCCCAGTTTGCCGAGGCGGTCAAATCCATCCCCTTCATTGGCCATTTGATTGGCGAAGGCCTGCTGAGCCATAACCTCATGGTCTACCTGGCGCTGGCGCTGGTGCCGGCGGTGTGGTGGCTGCTGTTTCGCACCCGTTTTGGGTTGCGCCTGCGCGCGGTTGGCGAGAACCCGCAAATGGTCGATGCGGCCGGGGTTTCGGTGACGCGCCTGCGTTACGCGGCGCTCACCCTGAATGGCATGTTGTGCGGCCTGGCGGGCAGTTACCTCGTGCTTGCGCAGGCGGCCAATTTCTCACACAACATGACAGCGGGGCGCGGCTTTATGGCGCTGGCCGCGTTGATTTTTGGCCGCTGGCACCCGGTGCTGGCGCTGTGGGCGTGTTTGTTGTTTGGTTTTCTCGACGCGGCGGCGATCCGCTTGCAGGGCGTGAAACTGCCAGTCTCCCTGGGCGGCGGCGAGGTGCCGGTGCAGGCGATCCAGGCGTTGCCGTATGTGTTGACGGTGATCCTGCTGGCTGGTTTTATTGGCTCGGCGGTGGCGCCCAAGGCGTTGGGCAAACCGTATTCGAAAGAGCGCTGATTAGCTTTGGCACCTTGATTCAGTCGCAATAGGGCCAGGTCTGAATCACGAATGGATCACAGTGGAATCAAAAATACCCAATTTGGGTACGTTAGCGCCAAAAATTGGCTCTTGAGCCAGATTTAATAGACAAATTGGCGACGAAGTCACGGATTATATGAATTTATTGCTATTAATTATGTAGCAAAACAATTCTTTCCCGGCGGCGTCATCGCAAGCCGCGCCAGCCCCGTTAAGCAGCGTCAGAGGTGATGCCCTGATAATGAACCCCGAATTGGAGAACCCATGAAGCGTGTTATGCCCGGTCTTGTTTTTCTTGCTTTGGCTGCCGTTGCGGCGGGTGTGGGTGCGCAGCCTGCGGCTGGCAAACCCATCAAAATCGGCGAGATCAACAGTTATTCCAACATACCGCAGTTCACCACGCCCTACAAACAAGGCTGGCAACTTGCCGTGGAGCAAATCAACGCGCAGGGCGGCTTGCTGGGCCGCAAGGTCGAGGTGATCGCGCGTGATGACGGCGGCAAACCCGAAGAGGCGCTGAAACACGCGGTGGAACTCACATCGAATGAAAAAGTGGATGTGCTGGCCGGCGGTTTCCTCTCGAATGTGGGCCTCGCGCTGGCCGACCACGCGCAGAAAAACAAACGCCTGTTTGTCGCCAGCGAACCGCTGACCGACGCCATCGTGTGGGACAAGGGCAACCGCTACACCTTCCGGCTGCGCCCGAGCACCTACATGCAGTCGGCGATGCTGGTGGAAGAAGCGGCCAAGCTGTCGGCCAAGCGCTGGGCCACCATCGCGCCGAATTACGAATACGGCCAAAGCGCGGTGGCGAGCTTCAAGGAATTGCTCAAGGCCAAACGGCCTGATGTTGAATTCGTCGGCGAGCAATGGCCTGCCCTGGGCAAACTCGACGCCGGCACCACGCTGCAAGCCACGATGCAGAGCAAACCTGACGCCATCTTCAATGTGACCTTCGGCGCAGACTTGGCCAAACTCGTGCGCGAGGGCAACCAGCGCAACATCTTCCCGAAAACGCCGGTGGTCTCGCTGCTCTCGGGCGAGCCAGAATACCTGGAAACGCTGAAGGATGAAACACCCAAGGGCTGGATCGTCACTGGATACCCGTGGGACCAGATCGACAAGCCCGAGCATGCCTCGTTCACCGCCAACTACTACAAGAAGTTCAACGAGAACCCGAAGGTCGGCTCGGTGGTCGGTTACGCCACCATGCAGGCGATTTTTGCGGCGATCAAAAAAGCCAATTCGACCGACAACGAAAAACTCGTGCTCGCCATGCGCGGCCTGAAGTTCAGCACGCCCTTCGGCCCGGCGGAGTTCCGCGCCATCGACCAGCAGTCAACCATGGGCGCTTACGTGGGCCTGCTGGACCAAAAAGGTGGCAAGGGCACCATGGTGCAGTGGCGTTATGCCGACGGCAAGGCTTACATGCCGACCGACGCGTACGTGCGCGCGCGCCGCCCGGCCGCTGCGATGAAATAACAACAACCCGTGTGGCCTGCCTCGTGGTGCGCCATTCGGGCATCATCCAAATCCAGTAAATTTCATTTGATTTATCCGGCCCGGTGCCGTCCAATTGACGCATGTTGAACACGGTTTATGTCAAAGTTGTCGGTTTTCGCGATGTCGAACGCCATGCCCTCAACACCCTGTTTCGCCTGTCGCAAGACCGCTCGTCGAATTACGCGTTGTGGACGCCCGAGTCGCCTTTGCCGCCGCACTTGGTGCTGGTGGATACCGAAAGTTACGAAGGCGGCATGGAGCTGCAATCGCCAGGTTTCAACAAGAGCGTCAAGCTGATTGCGGTGGGGGAGCGCGCCCCCGAGGGCGCCTGGCGGGCTTTCACGCGGCCACTGAACTGGTCTGCCGTGGTGCATGCGATGGACCAGCTTTTTGCCGGCGCAGCCGACGCCGATATTGACCTCGAAACCGGCGAGTTCGCCAAAGGCATCACCCCGCCCGGTGTGCGCCAGACCTTGCTGGTTGACACCTCGCGCGACCACCGCCTGTACCTGCGGGCACGGCTGGCGCTGGCAGGCATGCTGGAGATTTCCGAGACGGGTGACGCCTCGCAGGCCTATGAGTTGGCGCGCGAGCGGCATTACAACTTGGTCATCGTCAACCTCGATGCGCCGGAAATGGACGGCTGGCGGCTGGTTGAACGGCTGGTGGGCCTGGAGCCGGCCATCGGCTCGATCGTGCTGACATCCAGAAACGCCTCCTGGCATGTGCAGCAACGCGCCGAGCAGGCCGGTTGTGTGGGCGTGCTCGAAGTGCCGTTTGATCCACTTCAAATCATGGACCTTCTGCGCAAGGTCTGAGCCGCAGGATCAACGCTGCAGGCCGGCCCGGTTGTCCAGTTTGCCGGCCAGGCTGGCTTCTACCGGCCAGGGCGTTCCACACAGGCGCGCTGCCAGCAGCTCGGCACACAACACACTCCACGTGAGGCGGCGCGCGTCAAAACGGGTGTTGAGCAACGGGCCCTGCACAATTTCGTGGGCCGGGCCGACGAGCGGCAGACGGTCAGATGTGGTGCATCGTTCGTGCCTCCAGGCCATCACCGCTTGTGCCTCAAAACGGCCGCGCAACGCTGCAGCGGCGCCAGGCAACAAGTGGCCCAACTGCACGAGATTGTGGGCGTGTGCCGCCTCGATGCCCCAGGTACGGGCGCCATCCTCAAAGGTGGAGCCGGTCAACCACGCGGCGCCGCCCGGCATGGGCAGACCGGTCGCCAAGTAACCATTTCCGTTGACGCTGAATGACGGTGTCCAGGCTTCATCAGCTGGCTGCTGCAGGCCCCACGACACCTGGCCCGCAACGGTGGTGAGACGGGGCAAGGGGAGGGTTTCATACCCGGCGCCGTTCAGCTGAATCGGCTTTTTCGGCCGTTTCGTCCGGATTTTCGTGTTGCTCAGAATGGCGCTGCAACCCGCCGCCGCCGCCAAAATCACCATCGGCGCCTTGGCAATTTCGGCGCCTTCGGCGTTCAAGATCTGCCATTCGCCGCCCGCAGTGCCACCACTGGCTGCTGCATCGCGCCAGGCCAGGCCGGCCACGTATTGCCCACCGGTGAAGGTGATGCCGGGTTGCGCGAGCCACGCCTTGACCAAGGCGGCCGGCTTGACCCAAGCGCCACCACCCTGAAAATTCGGCGCCTGGCCCGGTTTGAGCGTCAAGACACCGGTGTCGTCCCAATCCTGCCCGCGCACGAGCCAACGGCCGGCCTCAGCGCTGGCCAGCTGCAAACCGGCGCGCAACAGTCGTGAGCGCGGGTTGTCGTCGGCAGAAGGGTGGGCCACCATCAGGCCGCCTGGCAAGCTGGATGCGCCCATCGCAGGCTGCAAAGCGGCGTCCAGCACCTGCACTGCCCAGCCCCGCGCAGCCAGCGCGTATGCCGTGCTGGCACCGGCCAGTCCCGCGCCAATCACGGTGCAACGGCACGGCTGGCCGGGTTCCAGCTTTGGAGTCGACGGTGTTTTGGGGTTCCAACGTGGGTTGTATCGGCCTGACCAGTCGGTGCCTTGGCCGGCCGGTTTTGCCATCGGCTCCAACTCAAACCCCTGGGCCGCCAGCGCATGCCGGGCCGGTTCAGTCAGCGATTCGGCAAGGAGCCGGGTGCCGCGGCGGCAACAACGGGCCAGCAGTTTGGCGGTCCACGGCGTGCATTCCGAATCGTGGAACGAGGGCAACACGAGCACGTTGGCCGCCATGCGCAGTTCCCGCAGGGCCGCATGGCGCTCGCCGCTGACCTGCGTGAGTACGGCGCGGCTTTTGGTGGCGCCCAAAGCTTCTTCGAAGGTTTGTTGCTCGAAACGCACGGAAACAACCGACGCAGACAGTTCAGGCTGAATGAAGGCGATGTAATTCAGCCGGCGGGGGCGTTTTGCATCCGCACGCCAGGCGTCCAGCAGGTCGCGCCAGTGGTGCAGGTCGCCGCCGGATGCGTCGAGCACCTGCCAGTCGAACGGCTCAGCCCGACCGGCCCATGCCGCCAGCAATCCGGTCACACTGTCAAAACGGTACCGTCAAGGTGCCGGCGGCACGTAACCTGCAGCGGCGTCGGCCCCGGAGCCGAAGAAATGGTTTTCCATTTGCCGTGCCAGGTACTGGCGGGCGCGGGCGTCGGCCAGGTTGAGCCGGTTTTCATTGACCAGCATGGTTTGGTGCTTGAGCCAGGCGGCCCAGGCTTCTTTGCTGACCGACTGCCAAATGCGTTTGCCCAGTTCGCCGGGGTAGGGCGCAAAATCGAGCCCTTCGGCTTCTTTTCCAAGTTTGATGCAGGTAACGGTACGGGCCATGGGTGCCTTTGGGGAATTCAGAATGGCCTGATTATCGCGGTGGCTCTGTGTGGCTGCTGTTCGGGCAGGCACAATCCGCGATAAAATACGGCTTAGTCCACTTTTCGAGAGCCCGGCCAATGTCTAGAGCTGAAGCAAAAACCGCCGTCCTTCCAGACGGTTTGCGTTACAAATCCAAAGTGTCTGGTTCCCCATTTGCCGCAGCCGCGTCGTTTGGCGGCGCAACCATGTCGTGCTTCATGTGCGGCAAACACCGCGCCCGTTCCCTGATGGGTACCCGCAAAGTGCTGGGCAAGGCGCAAGCCGTTTGCTCGCCATCCTGCAAGGAACTCGACGCCCAGCTCGCCAAGAATTAAGCGCGGCTTTTCATGGATGAAAACGCCAAGTTTCTGGCGGGCCTGAAAGTCCGCCGCGAGGTGCTTGGTGCGCAATATGTCGACAACGCCATTTCAAAGGCCGACGGTTTCACCCAGGATTTGCAACAGTTTGTCACCGAACACGCTTGGGGCGCGGTCTGGACGCGCGACGGGCTCGACCGCAGAACCCGCAGTTTCCTGAACCTCGCCATGCTCACCGCCCTGAACCGGCCGGCCGAGCTGAAGTTGCATGTGCGCGGCGCCATCAACAACGGCATCACGCGCGACGAGATGAAAGAAGTGTTTTTGCAGGCCGCCGTGTATTGCGGCGCGCCGGCGGGCATCGAAGCCTTCAAAATCGCCAAAGAGGTTTTTGCGGAAGACGACAAGCCGGCGGCTTGATCGCTCCAATCAACTTTTAGAGCCTGACGCGCAGCCAACACCTGTACGAGCGCCTGTACGCGCGCGTCAAATCGCTTTTGCACAGACGCCAAAAAGCCAAAGTTTGACGCACCTCAAACCGGGCAGGCGCTCACAGCCTTAGACTGCAATTGTCTAAGCAATCAATTTCTAATTCGTTTGGGTTTTGATGGCTTGGCGTTAAATTCAGCAGATTGCCACTTTTCACAGCCTTTTCAGAACCATGAGCGCCTTCCACGAAGCTGAAGTATTGAGTGTCCACCACTGGACCGACAAATTGTTCAGTTTTACGACGACTCGGGATCCGGCCCTGCGTTTCTCCAACGGTCACTTCACCATGATCGGGCTGAAACCCAAAGACGCAGCTGCTTCCAAGCCGTTGCTGCGCGCCTACTCGATTGCCAGTGCCAACTACGAAGAAAACCTCGAATTTCTGAGCATCAAGGTGCCGGACGGCCCGCTCACCAGCCGCCTGCAGCACATCCAGCCGGGCGACACCATCATGGTCGGCCGCAAACCCACCGGCACTTTGTTGATCGACTATTTGCTGCCCGGCAAACGGCTGTACCTGTTGTCAACCGGCACCGGTCTTGCACCCTTCATGAGCATCGTGCGCGACCCGGCAACCTACGAAAAATTCGAGCGCGTGATCCTGGTGCATGGCGTGCGCGAGGTCGACGAGCTGGCCTACCGCGAATACCTGACCGAGCACCTGCCCGCACACGAATTTTTGGGCGAAACCGTGGCGAAGCAGCTGAGTTATTACCCCACGGTAACGCGCGAAGACTTCATCAACCGCGGCCGTGTGACCGAGCTGCTGGACAACGGCAAGCTGCATGAAGACCTCGACCTGCCGCCTCTAGACGCCAAAGACGACCGCGTCATGATTTGCGGCAGCCCGGCGATGTTGCGTGACTTGAAAGGCATGATGGAGGCGCGTGGTTTCCACGAAGGCAACACTTCACGCCCGGGCGATTTCGTCATCGAGCGCGCGTTCGCCGAGCAATAGGCGCTCAGAGCCGCCTAAAGACGCAGATCGGCGGAACCTTCGTCGATACTCTGGCCCCAAGAATCACATTCTTTGAGGGCGCCGATTTTGGAATTCCTGACCCAGCTGTTTGTCCGCCAACCACGGCGCGTTTTTGACCTGATCGTCGTCACCTGCGTCGCCTTGCTCGGCTACGGCATGTACCTGCAGCATGTGGTCGGGCTGGAGCCGTGCCCGATGTGCGTGGTGCAGCGTTATGTCTTTGTCCTGATCGCGGTCGCGGCGCTGTTGACACGGTTCAGCGGCCGCAGCGCCGTACATGCCTGCGGCGGTGCATTGGTGCTCCTGCTGGCCGTTTTGGGCGCTTGTGTGGCCGCCCGGCAAAGTTGGCTTCAGTGGTACCCGCCCGAGATCGCTTCCTGTGGGCGCGACATCTTCGGCATGATCGAAAACTTCCCGCTGCAACGCGCCATTCCTATGATTTTCAAGGGCAGCGGCGATTGCACCAAGGTCGATTGGACGTTTTTGGGCGGCTCCATCGCCAACTGGTCGTTTGTTTGTTTTGCGGGCCTTGCCGTGGTGGCAACGGCGCTGCTGTGGCGCCAGCGGTTGGCCCACAGGCTGGTCTAACCGAGCCTAGGCGAGCTTTTTAACCAGCACCTGGCTCTTCCTGTCCCAGTTGTATTTGCGTTTGCGTGCGTCGGGCAGCCAGTCGGCGTCAACCTGCACAAAACCGCGTTTCAAAAACCAGTGCATGGTGCGGGTGGTGAGCACAAAAATGCTGTCCAGCCCGGCGGCGCGGGCGCGGTGCTCGATGCGTTTCAAGACCCGCTCGCCGTCCCCCTGGCCCTGCACCGATGGTGATACGGTGAGTGCGGCCATTTCGCCGGTTTTGGATTCCGGAAACGGGTACAGCGCCGCGCAGGCGAAGATCACGCCGTCGTGCTCGATGATGGTGTAGTTGCCGGCGTCGCGTTCGATCTCGGTGCGGCCGCGTTTGACCAGCGTGCCGTCTTTTTCGAAAGGTTCGATCAGTTGCAGGATGCCGCCCACGTCGTCGCCGGTGGCTTCGCGCATGGATTCGAGTTTTTCATCGATCACCATGGTGCCAATGCCGTCGTGCACATAGATTTCGAGCAGCAAAGCGCCGTCGGTTGAAAATGGCAGGATATGGCTGCGCTCCACGCCGGCTTTGCAGGCTTTCACGCAATGCTGCAGGTAAAAAGCGGTGTCGGTGGGCACCAGGGGCGCGGGCAGTTGTGCGATGAGTTTCTCGGCCGCAGCCAGAGGCAACTCGGTGTCAATCGGGTTGTCTTCACTGGCGGGCTGCTGCGGGTCGATCAGGATGCCCGGAATTTCAGTCAAAAAGATCAGCTTGTCGGCCTGCAGCGCCACCGCCACCGAGGTGGCCAGCTCTTCCATCTGCAAATTGAAGGCTTCGCCGGTGGGCGAAAACCCGAACGGCGAGAGCAGCACCAGGCTGCCGGAATCGAGTGTGTGTGAAATGCCGGCCGCGTCGACCTTGCGCACCACACCGGTGTGCTGGAAATCCACGCCGTCCAAAATGCCGACCGGCCTTGCCGTGATGAAATTGCCGGAGATCACGCGCACCGTGGAATCGGCCATGGGCGTGTTGGGCAGGCCCTGGCTGAACGCGGCTTCAATTTCGTAACGCAACTGGCCGGCGGCCTCCTGGGCGCAGTCCAGCGCCACTTCGTCGGTGATGCGCATGCCGTGTGAAAACTTCGGCTCGTAGCCCTTGGTGCGCAATTGCTCGTTGACTTGCGGGCGAAAGCCGTGCACCAGCACGATCTTCACACCCATCGCCTGGATCATGGCGAGGTCTTGCGCCAGGTGCTGCAGCTTGCCCGCAGCGATGGCTTCGCCCGCCAGCCCGACCACAAAGGTCTGGTTGCGGAACTTGTGGATGTACGGCGCGACGGACCGGAACCAGGGAACGAAAGTGAAATTGAAAACGGTGGACATGGGGCTCGAGGCGACGGCCAGCCAGGCGGGCTGGGATAATCGTCAATTCTCCACGAAGAACCCGCTTTGTCCGTCACGCGCCTCACCATTGAATTTCCGGAATCGCTGCCAGTGTCGGGTAAACGCGACGAGATCGCGGCCGCACTGGAGAAGAACCAGGTCATCATCGTCTGTGGTGAAACCGGCTCCGGCAAAACCACCCAGCTGCCCAAAATTGCCCTCAGCCTGGGGCGCGGCAAGATGAACTACGCGCCGCAGCAACGCGCAACGGAGCGCGGGCGCGACCCCCGCAAGCTCATCGGCCACACCCAGCCGCGCCGCATCGCCGCGAGTTCCGTGGCCAAACGCATCGCTGACGAGCTCAAGACGCCGCTGGGCGAGGTGGTGGGTTACGAGGTGCGCTTTCAGGACAAACTCGGCCGCGACGCCTCCATCAAGTTGATGACTGACGGCATTTTGCTGGCCGAAACGCAGACCGACCCGCTCCTGAACGCCTACGACACCCTCATCATCGACGAGGCGCACGAACGTTCGCTGAACATCGATTTCCTGCTGGGCTACCTCAAGCAGATATTGCCGCGCCGGCCCGATCTGAAAATCATTGTGACGTCGGCGACGATTGACGCCGACCGGTTTGCCAACCACTTTGCGAGTGCCAAAGGCCCGGCCCCGATCATCATGGTCTCCGGGCGGATGTTTCCGGTGGAGCAGCGTTACCGGCCCTTCGAAGAATCGCGCGACTACGATCTCAATGATGCGATCGCCGACGCGGCGGATGAACTCTGGCGCGATGCCCACCACAGCGGTGACATCCTTGTTTTTTTGCCCGGCGAACGCGAAATCCGCGAAGCGGCGGATCACCTGCGCCGCCACTTCAGCCACCAGCCCTTGTTTCGCAACGCGGAAGTGTTGCCCCTGTTTTCGCGCCTTTCGCAAGCCGATCAGGAGCGCATTTTTGAAAACCACTCCGGCCGGCGCATCGTGCTGGCCACCAACGTGGCGGAGACATCCCTCACCGTACCGGGCATCAACTATGTGATTGACGCGGGCACAGCGCGCATCAAGCGCTACAGTTTCAGAAGCAAAGTGGAGCAGCTGCTGGTCGAGCCAATCAGCCAGAGTTCGGCCAACCAGCGCGCCGGGCGCTGCGGGCGGGTGGCCGACGGCATCTGCATCCGGCTCTACGACGAAAAGGATTTTGACGGCCGACCCAGGTTCACCGACCCGGAAATCCTGCGCTCCTCGCTTGCCGGCGTGATTCTGCGGATGAAGTCGCTGCACCTTGGGCAGGTGGAGGATTTCCCGTTTCTGGAACGCCCGCAAGGCCGCGCCATTGCCGACGGTTACCAGTTGCTCAACGAATTGGGCGCGGTGGACGACGCCAATGAACTCACGCCAACCGGCGCAGAACTCGCCAAACTGCCGCTGGACCCGCGTGTGGGCCGCATGATCCTGGAGGCGCGCAGCAAGAGCGCGCTTGAAGAAGTGCTGGTGATCGCCAGCGCCCTCAGCGTGCAAGACGTGCGTGACCGCCCGCTGGAGATGCAAGCCCAGGCCGATCAGGCGCAGGCCAAGTTTGACGACGAAAAAAGCGAATTCAGCGGCTACCTGCGGCTTTGGAAATGGCTCAACGACTTGCCCGGAACCAACCGCCAAAAAGAGCAGCAACTGCGAGCCTCTTTCGTGAATCCGCGTCGCGTGCGCGAGTGGCGAGACATTCATTCGCAGTTGCACCAAGTGGTGACGGAGCACAAATGGGCGATCAATTCCAGGCCAGCCTCTTATGAACACTTGCACCAAGCCTTGTTGGCTGGAATGCTCGGCAACGTCGGTTTCAAGCTCGAGGCCGAAGCGGGCGAAAAAGGCCCGCAAGGCGAATACCTGGGTGCGCGCGGTATCAAATTTTTTGCCCACCCGGGCGCGCACCTGGCCAAAAAGCCCGGCCGCTGGATCGTTGCCTCCGAGCTGGTCGAGACCACTCGGCTCTTTGGGCGTGGCATTGCCAACATCGACCCGCAGTGGCTTGAAACGGTAGGCGCGCACCTGCTCAAAAAGCAGTTGCTCGACCCGCACTGGGAGAAAAAAGCTGGCGAGGTGATGGCCCTGGAGCGTGCCACCTTGTACGGCCTTGTGGTGTACAGCGGCCGGCGCGTGAACTATGGCCGGGTTGACCCGCACGCCGCACGCGAGATTTTTATCCGCCAAGCGCTGGTGGAGGGCCAATGGGAGACGCCGCTGCCGTTTCTCGCGGCGAACCTGAAACTCGTCAAACAAGTCGAGGAGCTGGAGCACAAATCACGCCGCCAGGACGTGCTGGTGGACGACGAACTCATCTTCGCCTACTACGACCAGCAAATCCCGCAAGACGTGTGCAGCGGCTTGCAGTTTGAACGCTGGTACAAACACGAGGCGCACAGCAAACCGCACCTGCTCAAACTCACACGCGAAGAGCTCATGCGCCACGAGGCGGCGGGCATCACCACGCAATCGTTCCCGAAAACCGTGCGCCTGGGCGGTGTGGATTGCGCCGCCACCTATTTGCACGAACCGGGCGACGCGAAAGACGGCCTCACGGTGACGGTGCCGCTCTTCGTGCTCAACCAGGTGAGTGAAGAGCAGTGTGAATGGCTGGTGCCCGGCATGTTGAAGGAAAAGGTGCAGGCGCTGCTCAAAACGCTGCACCAGCGGCCGCGTTCACGCCTGGTGCCGCTGCCGGAAACTGCCGCACAGATGGCCGAGGTGTTGAACGCGCCGGAAACTTTTGGCCGCGGGCCACTGGCAGACGCGGTGCTGAAACTCGTGCGGGCGAAAACCAGCCTGGACGTGGCCCGCGCCGACATCAAGGTGGACATGCTCACGCCGCACTTCTTCATGAACCTGCGTGTGGTGGACGAACGCGGCCGACAGCTGGGCACAGGGCGCAACCTGGGCGCCTTGAAAGCCGAGCTGGGCGCGCAGGCGCGTGGTGCCTTTGCGGCACTCGCGAGCCTGAAAATGGCTGAAAATCTTTCTTCGAGAATTAATACTGAAGAAAAACAGATACTAAGTCTCGAAGAAACTTCATTTATAGCTACTGATTTGGTAGTAAAAAATGATAAAAATCAATCAAAAATAACGTCAAAACAGCCCTTGCAAGAAAATGGCGTCTACACCAGCTGGAGCTTCGGTGAGCTGCCCGAGTTGCTTGAAATACGCAGGGGCGGCCAGTCGCTCATCGGGTACCCGGCCTTGGTGGAAGCGGGCGGCGGCGTTGCAAGTGGGGCATCAGCCACCGCAGCGGGCGTGACGATTGAAGTCTTCGACGAGCCGCAAGTTGCGGCGGCGATTCACCGTGCTGGTTTGCGCCGGCTGTTTGCCCTGCAGCTCAAAGACGCCATCAAATACCTTGAAAAGAACCTGCCCGAGCTGCAAAAAATGGGTGCCGCCTACATGCTGGTGGGCCGCCCCATTGAGAAGGGTGGCGAGAAGGGCAACGACGCCGCAGGCGGCACGCTCGAAGAATTGCGCACGCAGATCATCCACCTCGCGCTTGACCGCGCCTTTTTGCTCGATCCACTGCCCACCGACGCCGCCTTGTTCCAGCGCCGCCTCGATGAAGGCCGCGGCCGGCTGACCTTGATCGCCAACGAAGTCGCGCGCCTGGCGGCCACGTTGCTGGCCGAATACTTTGTCGCCGCGCGCAAGGTCAAAGACAGCAAAAACGCCGTGGACGCTTCGGCCGATGCCGCACAGCAATTGCAGCGCCTGATGGGCAAACGGTTCCTCGCCGAGACGCCGTGGCCGCAGTTGCCCCACATCACGCGTTACCTCAAGGCCATCACCCTGCGGCTTGAGAAGTACCGCGCCGACCCGGCACGCGACGCCGCCCGCCTGGCCGAGCTGCGCCCCCTCGAGCAGCGGTACTGGCGCCTGGTGGCAGAGCGCAAAGGGCAGGTCGACGAGCGCATGCTCGAGTTCCGCTGGCTGCTCGAAGAGCTGCGCGTGAGTTTTTTCGCGCAGGAACTGCGCACGCCCCAGCCGGTGAGCGTGAAGCGGCTGGACAAAGCCTGGGCCCAGCTCAACGCGTGAGCGATGGCGTGATCACCACCTCCGAGCGCCTACCGAAGAAAAAGATAAAGCAGAACAATGACCAGAATTGCGCCAGCGCTGATGTACATGTCCATCTCCTTTGTTGGCCCTATCCTCGGTGAGGATGATTGAGCCCACACAAGCGACTTCATTGGATGGCCCCGCCCGGCATGCGTCGGTGCGCCAGCGAACACAAGCGCGGCGGCAGGGCCACGGGAAATTGCCAGCCCGTGGGGGCACTGCGAGAATGAGGCCCATCGTATGAATTCCGACACCACCGCCTCGGGCCGGGGTACCTTGGCCCGGCGCTATTCGGCGCTCAAACACAAAGCCGCCCGGCTCGACCCGACCGTCAAAGGCATCCTCTGGACCATCTGCGCCGGCGCGCTGTTTGCGGTGCTCAATGCCAGCCTGCGTTCGCTCACGCTGCAAATTGACCCGTTTCAGGTGCAGTTCCTGCGTTATTTCCTGGGCATGTGGATCATGGTTGCGCTGGCTGCGCGCACCGGTCTGGCGGCTTGCCGCCCGCACAGCGTGGGGGGCCATTTCACGCGCGGCGCAGCGCACACGGTTGGGCTGATCCTCTGGTTCACGGCGCTGCCCAAAATCGCCCTGGCCGACATGACCGCCATTGGTTTTACCGGGCCGCTGTTCATCATGATGGGCGCCTACCTGTTTTTCAAGGAGCCGATGCATTGGGAGCGGTGGATGGCCGCGCTGATCGGCTTTGCCGGGGTGATGGTGGTGGTCGGGCCGAAACTCGCCGCGTCGGGCGGTTATTACACCCTCATCATGCTGGCCTCGGCGCCGGCGTTTGCCGCGTCTTTCCTGCTCACCAAAGCCTTGACGCGGGTGGATACGCCGCAAAACATTGTCTTGTGGCAGTCGATCTCGGTCTCGATCCTGAGCCTGCCCATGGCGCTGTTGCACTGGACGGCGCCGACGCCTGGCCAATGGGCCATCTTCCTGCTGACCGGCTTTTTGGGCAGCCTTGGGCACTACTGCCTGACGCGCTCCTTCCAGATTGCCGACATTTCTGCCACGCAGTCGGTCAAGTTCCTGGACCTCGTCTGGTCCGCCGCCATCGGCTGGTTGTTGTTTGGCGATTCGCCGAGCCAGAGCACGATTTTGGGCGGCACCATCATTTGCGCGTCGACGATCTGGATCGCGCGGCGCGAGGCAAACCGCGCGAGCCTGGCAACCAGCGCCAGCCGGGAAGCCGCGCGCGAAGCCGAGCGCTCCGGCCCGGGCTGAATTCGCCTAGACTCGGGGCAGTTGCCAGGCTGGGGCAGCGCAGGTCACAGGGAGGAGTCTGCATGGATCGCAGAAGCTTTGTTGAACAGTGTGCTGTGGGTGCGGGTTGTCTGTCAGCCGCCATCGCCTCAGACAGTTTTGCCGCCAACGCGCGGCCCCACGCCTACGCACGCACCGTGCTGGCCGACGAGCAGGGCCAGCCGCTCAAGGCCTCGAACCTCAAACCCCAGACCAATTACGTTTTCCACTACCCGTTTGAAGCCACGCCGGTGTTTCTGCTCGACTTGGGCAAACCCGCGCTGCCGCAGCGCCTGGTGACCAAAGCGCAGGCCGACTATGCCTGGCCCGGCGGTGTGGGCAAAAACCGCAGCGTGGTCGCCTTCAGCGCCATCTGCGCGCACCAGCTGGTGTACCCAACGCCGCAGGTCAGCTTCATCAGTTTTCGCAAAACCCGAGCGCAAAAAGGCATTCAGGACAACATGATCCACTGCTGCGCCGACCACAGCCAATATGACCCGGCCAAAGGCGCGCAAGTCTTGAGTGGCCCGGCGCCGCAGCCCCTGTGCGCCGTCTTGTTGGAGCACGACGCGAAAACCGACACGCTCACGGCTTACGCCACGCTCGGTGGCGAGCTGTTTGAGGAGTTCTTCCGCAAATACGAGGTCAAACTGAGCATCGACGTGGGGCCGCGCGCCAAAAATGCGGTGTCAGGCAGTGCAACAGTGCGTGAGCTGGAGAAGTTTTGCCGCAATTCGGTGCAGTGTTGAAAACGGGCTTCTTTGGGGGAAAACAAGCGATCAGATCAATAATTAACATGGATGTTAATTATTTTCTTGTTTTGGCCAGCTACGCGAAAAAATCGAGTATTTTTTGCCTTCAAGTCACGAATAATCAGCATAGTTTGCTATTAATAATATAGCATCGCTATTTGTGTCGTTGTTTCGTTGCGTCGTAGGGGCGGTCTACCTGACGTCTTTGGGAATAACCGGCGGGCGTTTCACCTCCCCGGCGGGATCAGGCCGACGGGGCGTTCGGCTACGCGGCTGTCACCCGCCGCGAGCAACAATCTCCCAGGTAGCCAAGGTGCGGCGCGCGGCTCCTTCTTTTATGCCGCTACGCCGAACGCCCCTTCGACCTGTTCCGGTTGAGGTGCGGGAGGTTCAACCGTTGCTGAAGACCTACCTTCATTGCCGGTGAGGTTGGGGTGGGTGGCGCAGCAAAATAAAGGAGGAGCAGTCGGCCCTAGGCCGCTGCGGGGGACATTCGCGGAGCTACCCACCCCTGCCTCGCAGGCCTGCCCACGAGAAAACCGGAAATAACTGCCTTACGAATCCGCTTGCGGCTTCGACAACCTACAACTTAGCCAGCCTCGTCAAAGCCAAATTAAGCGTCTCGTCTTTCTTGGCAAAACAAAACCGAACCACGCGCTGGTCGAACCCATCGCCGTAAAACGCCGACAGCGGAATCGCTGCCACGCCGATCTCGCTGGTGAGCCATTTGCAAAAGTCGGCTTCGTTCAGTGAGCCCGCCGTGCCGCCTAGCCCGGCGATGTCAACACACTGGAAATACGTGCCTTCACTGGGCAGGATCTTGAATTTGGTCTGCGCCAGGCCGGCGCGGAACAGGTCACGTTTGCGCTGGTAAAAGGCGGGCAAGTCGCGGTAGGGCTTCGGGTCGGCCATGTACGCGGCCAAACCGTGCTGCACCGGCGTATTCACGGTGAACACATTGAACTGGTGCACCTTGCGGAACTCGGTGCTCAGGCCCGCGGGTGCCGCCACGTAGCCAACCTTCCAGCCGGTCACGTGGTAGGTCTTGCCAAAACTCGAGACGATAAAAGCGCGCGCCGCCAGGCCCGGGAAGCGTGCCGCGCTCATGTGCTCCTGGCCGTCAAACACCATGTGTTCGTAGACTTCGTCGCTGATCAGGAGGATATTGGTAGGCGCCAGAATCTCCTGCAGTTTGAGCATGTCGCCGCGTGACCAGACCGTGCCGCTGGGGTTGTGCGGCGAGTTGATGATGATGGCGCGGGTTTTGGGCGAGATGGCGGCGGCGATCTTGCCAAAATCGGGCCGGAAGGTGCCCGGCGTGAGCGGCACCCGAACGGTCACACCGCCGGCCAGTTCAATGTTGGGCACGTAGCTGTCGTAACACGGTTCCAGCACGATCACCTCGTCGCCCGGGTGCACGATGGCCAACACCGCCGTGATGATCGCCTGCGTGGCGCCGGCGGTGATGGTGATTTCACTCGTGGCGTCGTAGTCGCGCCCATAGACGGCCTTGATTTTTGCCGCCACCGCTTCGCGCAGTGCCGGCACGCCGAGCATGGAGGGGTACTGGTTCAGGCCCTGTGTCATTGCGTTGGAGACGTCGCCCACCAGTTTCGGGTCGCAGTTGAAATCCGGGAAACCCTGGCCGAGGTTGACGGCGTTTTTCTCCGTGGCCAGCGCCGACATCACGGTAAAAATCGTGGTGCCTACGGCGGGGAGCCGGGATGTGAGGGCTGGGGTTTGCGGGCTTGGGGTGAGGGTTGCTGTCATGGTTGTACGTCAAGTGTCATTTGTCTTGCGCTGCGGCCATGGCCTGTTCGATGTGTTCCCGATCGAGGCGGCCGCTGACGAGTTCGGCGAATTTGTAGGCAAAATTTCTCAGGTAAGCGCCGCGTTTGAAGGCGATGCGGGTGATGTTCTGCCCAAAGAGGCGTCC
>JANMMR010000345.1:0-2570 GCA_031373455.1 Rhodoferax sp. | reverse complement strand
GTGACCCCTGGAGTTGCGCCGTCCGGTTATTTGGTGGCCACTGGGCAGCTGAATACCAGAACGGGAAATGGAACTTTTCAGGTAAATACCGTCGCCGAACCTGGCATGCTTTCATTGTTTGGCATCGCAGCATTGGTTTTGCTGGCATTGAAGGTCAATGCAGCGCACAAAAAAGTCAAGTTGTCCGTAAATAAATACCTGCCCTGGCAGGGCGCTTCAACTTGGGAAATGGGGCGCCTGGCGGGCACATCAAATTGTCCCAGCACAGGATAAGCTACAAAAAATATAGTAAACCACGGCGGTTGCCGCGTTTTTTGCCCTTTCTCCCTGACGGCTCGAAACGAGACTTTCCGGGTCCGGTTTTGAAGACCGGTTGGTCTCGGTGAAGAATTGCGGTCACATGGGCGGCAAGATACTGGCCTACAACTGCTCACCCACGTTCAACTGGAAGAAAAACCTGGACGACGCGACCATCGCCAAGTTCCAGCGCGAGTTGGGCGCCATGGGCTACAAGTACCAGTTCATCACGCTGGCTGGCATCCATTCCATGTGGTACAACATGTACGACCTGAGCCAAGACTACGTGAAGCGCGGCATGACGGCTTATGTGGAGAAAGTGCAAGAGCCTGAATTCGCCGCACGTGACCGTGGCTACACCTTCGTGAGCCACCAGCAGGAAGTGGGCACCGGTTACTTCGACGAAGTCACCACCGCGATCCAGGGCGGCAAATCCAGCGTGACGGCCCTGACTGGCTCGACCGAAGAAGAGCAGTTCCATTGATCTGCGTGGGAAAAACCTTGCGATGACTGCGGCCGGTTGAAAAACACCGGAATTTGTCGCACCCAAAGCCCGCCGGTTCTCCCGCGGGCTTTTTTCATGGTGATTTGTGGCGCGAGCCTCCGGGTCGCCGGGTTTATCTCCAACTATTCGTAACGGCTGTAACGCGATGCAAGCAGTGCCTGTGGCGCGTGCGTTTTGATGCATTCAGGGGGCGGGGGCGTTGCATACTCCCTTGACACTTGCGTCGGCTTCCCACAGACATCCCGAGTTTTGACTGACACATCCCTCGCCGCCCGCTTCGACCAGAGCTTCAGCGTGATACCCGCCAACACGGCGGAACTGCGCGAAAAAGTCTATCAACTTCGCCACCAGGTTTATTGTGAAGAACTCGGCTATGAGCCGCTGCGCGCCAGCGGCCTCGAGCACGACGCGTTTGACGAGCGCTCCATCCACTGCTTGCTGTTCCACAATGCCAGCCAGACCTACGCGGGCTGCGTGCGGCTGGTGCTGCCGGACGGCCAGGACAGCGAAGAACCCTTGCCGTTTGAGAACTCCTGCGGCCAAGCCCTCGAATGGGATTTTGACCCTGAAGGGCAAACGCCCCGCGAGAATTACGGCGAAATTTCCAGGCTGGCGATCACCGCCAACTTTCGCCGCCGCCGCAGTGAAGCCCCTTCCGGTGACGACAGCGCCGACCTGCTGGATGCCTCGGCAGACAACGACCGGCGCCTCTTCCCCTCGGTCGCGCTGGGCCTGTACGTTGCCATCACCGCCATGGGCCTGAACCAGGGGCTCGACGGCGTTTTCGCCATGATGGAGCCACGCCTGGCGCGTCAGCTGCGCCGCTTTGGCATCGTTTTCACCCAGGTGGGCGCACAGGTGGAGCACCGCGGCGTGCGCGCACCTTTTTTCATCCACCGCAACGGTTTGTTTGACAACCTCAAGCCGCAGTGCCAGCTGTTGCTCGCGAGCATTCAACAGCAGCTGCAACTGTCTGCCAGGGGGCCTGCCAGGGGCATGTTGGTCGATTCGTCCGGGAGTTATGCCGCCCAGCCGCGTGCTGGTCTGGATGGCCGCGACAGCCCACGGTTTTAGTGAGAATCCCGCCGACCCGTCATTTGCTATAAAAATAGCATCAATAAACGCATGTTTTACGTGACTTGAGAGTTGAATTCTTATAAAAATTCGGCAAAATTCCTGTTCCAGGCAAAATTGTTAACATGGGTGTTAATTATTTCGTTGCATCCTTCCGCAGGTCCTTCGCCGCGATCCTCACTGTGCCTGAAGGTGCCGGCCGGACGCGTTGCTGGTACGGCAAGTTGGGGTTGGCTCGCACCCCCTCCATTGGACCTTGGATGGTCAGGGCTTGGAAAAAAGTTGAAATGTGAGTTTGATTTCAAATTGACATGAGGGGTTTGCTTTTTCACATTTTGATGCGAAAATGCTTTTATGCGTACCACATTGGATCTTCCTGACCCGCTCATGCGTGAGCTCAAAGCGCGCGCCGCGATGGAGGGCGTCAAACTCAAGGATTACTTTGCCAAAATGGTCGAAGCGGCATTGCAGCGGTCGACGCTCGGGTCTGCCGAGCCCAAGCGCAGCCCGGTGCCAGTCTTCATCCGCAAAGGCGCAAAACCGATGCCTGCCATGACCAGCGCCGAGTTGAACGCCGTGTTGGACAGGCAGGACGCCGCCAAAACCATCAATGGCTGACGCCTCTTTGCGCGGCGACCTGCCCGACGTCAACGTCTGGCTGGCTTTGTTGAACGCCCAGCATCCGCATCACGCG
>JANMMR010000324.1:0-1823 GCA_031373455.1 Rhodoferax sp. | reverse complement strand
GGCCGAGGCACGCAAGGCGGGCGCCGACGCGGCCGGGCCCGGCAGGCTCGCCACCGGCCGCTCAAATTCCTGCAGGCTGTGTTCCAGCAGCTTGCCATCAACGTTTTCCGTCACTTGATCGAGGTTCTCTTTGGTGAATTTCTCGATCGCGCCGGCCCAGTTCGCGGCGGGCTGGGCCACAGTTGCCGACGGCACCGTGACGCCAGTGGCGATTTCCGCGCGGGCAACCAGCACCAGCAGCCAGACGGAGCAGAAAAAAGCCAGTGATTTCATGGTGCGATGCAGCGAATTCTATTGCTTCGCCTGGCGCAGCCCTTTATGGCCAGACCGGCGCATGGGTACCGGGCGGGCTGGAGGGCCGCAGATAGTGGGCCGGCGTTCCGGACAAGGTGGCCGCGTGCCGGATCGCGGTGAGTTCCCCAAATCCGCTCGGCGAGGTTTCCAGAAAAACTTTTCGGTCAGGAAAACGCACGGCAAAACCGCTGGGGACGCGCCCAAGATGGCGCAACCAGTGGCCGGTGCGGGCCAGCGAGAGCCGCACGTGCCAGCTGCCCCCTTCCTGCTGCTGCCTCAAGAGCGCGGCCGACGCGGCAAACGCCATCAGGTGGCCGGTGGCGCAATCGAGGATTTGCATTGGCAAGGGTTTGGGCGCTGCACTGCCAGTTGCCTGCATTTCCGCGTGGTTGAAGCCAGTGGCCGATTGCACCAGGGAGTCAAAACCGCGCCGCCCCGCCCAGGGGCCCTGCTCGCCATAGGCCGAAAGCGACACACACACGATGCCCGGGCGTTTGCGGGCAATGGCCTCGGCACTTTGCCCAAGCGAAGCCAGCGCGCCCGGGCGGTAACCCTGCACAAACACGTGGGCCTGCGCCAACAGCGCGTCCAGCGCAGCCTGCCCTGTCGACGTGCGCAAATCCACGTGGGCGGAGAGTTTGCCGCGGCTGGTGTCGGCAATCGCCTCGATGTTCGGCAGGTTCGGTGAATTCACCAGCATCACGTCCGCGCCGTAGGCGGCCAGCGCGCGCCCGCACACGGGGCCGGCCAGGATGCGCGTGAAATCGAGCACTCGCAGCCGGGCCAGCGGGCGTTCGTCCGCCTGCGCGGCGGGCAACACCAGCGGCGGCGCGTCGCCAATCTTCTCAATGTGTATCAGCGGTTCAGCCGCCAGCGCCCGGCTTTGGGGGTGCGCGTCCCATTCGTCAAACGAGCGCACGGCCGCCACCACCAGACCCACCTTGGCAGCAGCGTCTTCAAACGCCAGCGCCTGCCAATCGGCCATGCGCGCCTCGGCCTGCTCGCGGGTGGCGGTGGCAGGGTCCAAGCCCATCACACGCAAGGCGCCGTCGCGGTGGTGGCGGAAATTGGCGTGGACACGCACCCAGCCGTCGCGGCTGGTGTACAGGCCGGAGAATTTGTCCCAGACTTCGGGCACGCGGCCATCCAGACTGAACCAGTTGGTGCACTCCATGGCGGCATGGGCCATGTCGACCGACACGTTTTGGCGCGCCTGGCCACGCGCATGCCCCAGCTCACAAGCCGCCAGCGCCGCCGCCGCAATGCCGGTTTGCGCCGCCGCGCCCACGGCGAACGAAGACGGAAAAACCGGATCGGCGCCGGTGAGGGTGGCGAAGGCCAACGCCTCCTTGGGCAGGCCGCCCATCTGCCAAAGCGTCGACAGAATGGTTTGCGCGTCCATGGCAGTCCTTTGAATCCTCAGGCGTTGAAGTTCAGGCGCAGCCCGGGGATGGGCCAGTCGTCCACGGCGATCAGGCGGCCGGTTCCCGAGAGGGTGATGAAGGCGGTGCGCATGTCTTTGCCGCCAA
>JANMMR010000248.1:0-8157 GCA_031373455.1 Rhodoferax sp. | reverse complement strand
CATTGGTGGCGCTGCCACCGTGTTGCCAGCGACCCTGGGCATCGTCAACCAGACCACGACCTTCACGTTCAGCTACGCCAACGCGACACAAATGGCCGCTGGCGACTACAACGGCACGGTGACCTACACCGCCGCTCTGCCTTGATCTGCCGGCACTTTTCTGAATAACACGCGCCCAGCCTGAACCGCGATCCTTCCCGATCCATTAACCGGCAATGCCAGATGCAAACCTTCAAGTACCTGCAGACGCTGGCCATCGCCGGATGGGGGTTTGCGGCCTGGGCTGAGTCGAATGTCACCATGGCGCCCGCGCCGGTGGTGTTTGCCTCGGCGCGCCTGGACCAACGGGTGACGGTGCCGCGCGTGATCTTCCTGCGCATCGGCACGGGTACCAACTATGCCAACAATGCCGTGCGTGACCGCGTGACCTTTACGGTGACGCCCGGCAACTTCGCGTCGGGCACGCCCATAGCTGGAACGCCATCGGCCGGCCCGATTGTGGCCCATGTGTTGTCCAATGGCGGTGACGTGAGTTTCAGGGCCCGCGGCACCAACGGCGGTTTGAACGGCGGCGGCACCAACCGGATCGCCTGGACACAAATCGTGCCGGCTTCTTCCAGTGGCACACTGCCGCACCCAACGATTGGCAATGGTGTGGCCGGCCCGGTGACCACTTTGGTGGCGGCGGCGGGTGTTGTCGACCGCTCGGCCACGTTCACCTTCAATTACAGCAACAGCGCGCCCGTGGCGGCCGGCACTTACAACGGCCGGGTCACTTACACCGCGTCGCTGCCCTGACGGCCGGGAGGCGCCGCCTGTCTCAACCGGCAGCAATCGCGATCCGACCCTCTGGGCGCAAAGCGATGTGGGACAATTTGAAGCACTGCAGCGAAAGGAGCTGACCATGCACATCACCATTCTTGCCAGGGCTGCGCGCCTGATTGTGGCGGCGGTGGCCATGTTGGTTGGCCACACAGCGTTCGCCTGGGTGCTCAACATCACGCCTGGCGCCCGCGCGGTTTATCTGGCCGTCGGGAATTCGACGACCAACGCCAATAACACCACCGTGAACCGGGTCACCCTGGATCTGCCAGCCGCCCAGGTGGGAACTGGCGCGGCGCAAGTCATGAACTCGGCCGCCGGGGCAAACCGCAGCACCCAGGCCGTGAGCCCATATGACAACTACACCGTTTGCACGCCCGCCAACGGCGAGGTTTACGTGGGCGGGTTTTTCCGCCTGCCGGCCGCCAGCGCGGTGACGGCAGTGTTGCAGGTCACCACGCCCGCCGGATTGACCAGCGGCGCCAACAGCATCCCGTTCAGCCAGATCAGCTGGACCAGCACCTCCATCGGCAACGCTGGCGCGGCTGACATACCGGCGGGCAGTTTTGTCAGCGGCGGCACGCGCTTCTTGAGAAATTTTGCCGCCAACACCTACGTAGAGAACTGCCACACTTTCATTTACGCCAACACCAATCCGGTTGCGGCCGGCACCTACGACGGGCGTGCCACTTACACCCTGACAGCGCCATGAGATCAACGCCCTTCAAAGTGTTGATGTGGGCCCTGGGGCTCGCGCTGCATGCGGCGGCCTTTGGCGCAACGTTTCTGGTGGACGACTCCAAGAGCACCGTGCTCGACGCCAACTTACCGCTCCAGTGGCGCTCGCAATCACCCTCCAACGGCGACCACGCTGTGCAGGGCGTCACGCGGGTGCAGGTGCGGCTCGACACCAGCGCCTGGGTGGGCCGCACGGCGCGCATCTACATGGCGCTGCCGGCGCAGCCGATCGGGCTGGTCAAGGCCAGTTGGCAAACGCAGGGGCAACTGCTCAGCGGGCAACTAAACTCGGGCCAGCGCGGATTGGTGTGGTCGGGCCCGGTGTCCAAGCCAATGCTCGAAGATGTCATGACCGTGACCATCGTGTCAGACGGCCGGCTCCTCTCGGCGGCCCAGCTGCTGCGGTTTTATTTTGAAATTGATTTGCCATGATGCACGCTCTGATACGCAAACCCAACGCCGCTGCAAGCGGCTTTTTCTCGTGGGGGATGGCCTTCGCGGTTGCGGCAGCGGCCGGCTTCATGGCCCCGCAGGCGCGCGCGCAAGATGGGTTTTCGGCACTGATTTCCCCACCCCGCGTGGAGACCCACACCAAACCCGGGCAAACCACGCGCCAGGTGCTGGAGATCACGCAGGTTGGCCCGATTGCCGGGCGTTTTCGCATCTACACGATGGACTGGAGCCTCAACCCCAGCGGTGGCGTGGATTTTATCGAAGAGCTCAAACCCGGCAGCTGCCGCCCCTGGGTGGCGCTGGAGCGGCGCGAGCTGTCGGTGGCCGGCAACGGCAAGGTGCGTTTCCGGTTTGAGATCGCGCCACCGGCTGACGCGCCGGTGCAGGAGTGCCGCTTCGCCATCATGTTTGAGGGGCTTGACACCAGCAAGGCCACCAGCGGTGTGGTCAATTTTCCGGTCTCCGGGCGCATCGGTGTGATTGTTTACGCCGCCATGGCCGGTGCCAAGCCCGACCTGAAAATTGCCGGCTACAGCATCAGCAGCGACGCCGCCAAGGTGCCGACTTTGCAAATCCAGAACGACGGCAACGCGCATGGCCGTTTGACAGGTTTGCTGCGGGGCGCGGACGAGAAGGGCGTGAAGCTCGAGTTCACGCCGTCGAGCCTGCCAATCCTTCCGGGGGAAAGCCGTTTGATCGCATTGGCGGCCAACGTTGAAGGCGGCGCTGCGGTCAAGGAAATCAACTATCCCGTTACCGTCAAGGGCGGGCTGGAATGGGGCGGACAACGTGTGCCGTTTGAGCATACGTTCACGGCCAAGTGAATCCGGCGTCCGCGAGGCCTCTGGCGTCGCGTCCGTATTTTTTCCACAGGGCGCTGGCCGGCGGGCTGGCCTGCGTCATCGCGCTGTGTTTCGCCCCACCAACCAGCGCGCAGGCAAAGCCTGAGGCGACACCCCCGCCCTACCAGGACCGGGTCATAAAGTTCGACCCGAATGACAAACCGGACGAAGCGGAAACCGAAGTCACTTACAACAGCAGCGGTTTGCCGCGCGCCTGGAGTCTGGAGACCTTTGCCGACATGCGTTCCTCGGGTGGCCTGTCGATCAGCTCGGTTGGCCTGAAGGCCGCGGGTTACACCGACACCCTGCATTACGGCGCCTTCTCCGGCAATTTCAACCTGTTGCAACGCGACAGCACGCAGACCCAGAATGGCGCGGCCGACAACTCCTACGTGCTGCGCCAGCTTGGCATGCCGTTTGACGGCGGCTGGCGGCTGGACAACACCCTGGGCATGATCAACTTGCCGTTGGTTGACCTGGCCCGGCAAAGCCAGCGGATCACGCTCACCACACCGTCGATGCAGGGCCTGCACAGCCAGGTCCGCCGGCCGGACCTGGGCCTGATGGTGGCGGTGGGCCGCGCTGGCCAAACCCAAGGCTACCCGGTGGCCGGTTTTTCCCTCTCGCAGGGCACCTACGCCATGACCGGCATGCAACACAGTTTGCGACAACCTGACGGCGCCTGGCAGTTTGGCGGCATGGTGGCCAAGGCCCAGGATGTGACGTCGGTACTGGCCCAAACGCCCACCGGCCAGAGCCGCCTGGACGCCAGCGGCATTTACCTGTCGGCCCGGCGCGAGTGGCTCGGCGAGTGGGAAACCGGCGGAAGTTTTGCGCAAGTCCACGCGCTCAGCAGTCAAAACACCGGAACCGACCTCACCGGCCTGGCCAACCCGCCGGCCAGTGGCTTGTGGCTCGAAGGCGGCTTCACACGCAGCGCCCATCGGCACGATTGGGGTGTTTTCCGGCTGGAGCCGGGTTTGGCCTGGCTGGATTTGCCGATTGCGGGCGACTTGCAGGGAGCCTATTGGCGCCATGCCTGGACCACCCGGCAGTGGACGGTTCAATCGGCGTTTGAGGCCTTGAACTCGCTCTCGGGCCTCACCCCCAACGGTTTTTTTGCCAGCACCACCGCCCGTTACCAGTACACCAGCACCACCAGCGTGGGCGGCTCGCTCAGTGCGCGGCGTTATGGCGTGCAAGCCCAGGCGGCGCAGCTTTATACCCAGTTTGCCAATGACTTGGGCAACAGCCGCGCGCAGGTCGATCTGGCCAGTGCAGATTCCGGCGAGCGTGTGATGCGCCTGCAGTTTGACCAGGACTGGGCAGGCGTGCAGGCCGCGCGCCTGACGACGGCGGTGTCGATGGACCGCGAGTCCCGCCCGAGCGGCGACACCCAGGGGCAGGGGGTTGCCATCAACGCCGATTGGTCCATTGGCCAGAACCTGACGCTCAACCAGAGCCTGCAAGGCCGCTGGAGCAGCGACCAGACCCAATACAGCTTGAACGCGGGCGTGTTCTGGCGCATCGCGCCACGCTGGTCGCTGCAGACGAATATCTACGCCACCCAGGGCAGCAACAACTCGCTGAATCTGGCGCAAAGCCCGCTGGTGGTCGCCACCGCGCCGCCCTTGACCGTCAACGACAGTGGCATCTTCGTCATGCTGCGCTACGACGAATCCGCCGGGCGCGCTCAGGCACCCGTGGGCGCCGCGCCTGGCAGCCCGGCGGGGCGGCTTGCTGGCTCGGTGTTTCTCGATGAGAACCAGAATGGCCGGCGCGAAGCGGGCGAGCAGGGCGCCGTCAACGTGACGGTGGTACTGGATGGCAGGTTCGGGGTGCAAACCGATAACCAGGGGCGTTTCGAGTTTCCCTATGTGGCCGCCGGGCCGCACGTGTTGACGGTGATCAGCGACAACCTGCCCCTGCCCTGGGGCTTGATCCGGGACGGGCGCACCGAGTTGCGTGTGTTCACGCGGGACAGCACGACGGTGGATATTGGCGCCACCCGGCAATAGGTCGCAGCCGCTGGCCGGCCAGGCGCCTTGAGCGGCTTCTACAATCGCCGGACTTTTTCCAACCGCAGACTATGAGCATCAAAAGCGACAAATGGATCCGCCGCATGGCGCGAGACCACGGCATGATCGAGCCCTTCGAGCCGGGGCAGGTGCGCACGCGGGAGGTCGCCGGGCAGCCTGGGTCCACGCAAAGGATCATCAGCTATGGCACCAGCAGCTACGGTTACGACATCCGCTGCGCGCCCGAGTTCAAGGTCTTCACCAACATCCACAGCACCGTGGTTGACCCGAAAAATTTCGACGAAAAAAGTTTTGTCGACTTCCATGGCGACAGCTGCATCATTCCGCCCAACAGCTTCGCGCTGGCGCGCACACTGGAGTATTTCCGCATCCCGCGCAACGTGCTGACGATTTGCCTCGGCAAAAGCACGTACGCGCGTTGCGGCATCATCGTTAACGTAACGCCTTTCGAGCCAGAATGGGAAGGCTACGTGACGCTGGAGTTCTCCAACACCACACCGCTGCCGGCCAAAATCTACGCCGGCGAGGGCTGCGCCCAGGTGCTGTTTTTTGAAAGCGACGCTGATGATGTGTGTGAGGTCAGCTACAAGGACCGTGGCGGCAAGTACCAAGGGCAGGTCGGGGTGACGCTGCCCAAGGCGTGAAGGTCGCCCGCCCGCGAGCGCCTGGCTTCTAATGAATCGCTCCGGCACCCAGCGCCAGGTCGACCGGGTTTTTTAGCGCCGAGCGAACCCCGAGTTTGATGCCCTTCACCATGTCATCGAGGGGCATGCTGGGTGTGTTGGCGTTGTCGGCCTGTCCAGGCAAAAACGGCACGTGGATGAATCCGCCCCGGGTGCCGTGCAGGCTGCGCGATGTCGCCAAAAAGTGCATCAAACCGTAAAACACGTGGTTGCAGACGAAGGTTCCGGCGGTTTGTGACACCTCGGCCGCAATGCCGGCCGCTTGCAAATCGCGCAGCATGGCTTTGATGGGCAGGGTGGAGAAACAGGCGGCGGGTCCGCCGGCGACTACCGGTGTGTCCACGGGCTGTGCGCCGGCGTTGTCGGCAATCCGGGCGTCATTGACATTGATGGCGACGCGCTCTAGCGAGAGTGTTGCCCGGCCACCCGCCTGCCCGACGCAGATCACCAGCTCGGGCCGGTGTTGTTTGAGCAGCAGGTGCAAGGCCGGCAAAGAGGTGCCAAACGCCGTCGGCAACTGCGCGGCCAGGATGCGGCGGCCCAAAACCCGTTGGCCATGCAGGGCCTGCACGGCGAGCCAGCTGGGGTTGAGGGTTTCGCCGCCGAAAGCGGCAAACCCGGTGAGCAGCACCGTCGGCGCGCCCGCAAAACTTGTTGATTTGCCCAGTAGGGTTGTTTTCCCGGTTGGGGAGCCGCGCGGTAACATGGCTGCAATTTACCTCAAGCGGCTGGGCCAAGCACCACCGCATCATCAGGAGACGGCCATGAAGTGGGAAGGCAACCGCGAATCCAGCAATGTAGAAGACCGCCGAGACGGCGGTGGCGGCGGCGGCGGCCTGGGGGGGATTGGCGGGCGCGGCATTGGCATCGGCACGATTGCGATTGCGCTGGTGGGTGGCTGGGTGTTTGGCATCAACCCGCTGACGATTCTGGGCATTTTGAGTGGTGGCGGCGGCGCACCCACCGTGCAGACGCAACAGGGCCCGGCCCAACGCCCGCCGGCCGACGACCGCATGGCGAAGTTTGTTGGCACCGTGCTGGCGGACACTGAAGACGTGTGGAAAGCCGTGTTCACCAAAGGCGGCGCGCAGTACAAGGAGCCCAAACTCGTGTTGTTCCGCGGTTCCACCCAGACCGCCTGTGGCGCGGGGCAAGCGGCGATGGGGCCGTTTTATTGCCCGGGTGACTTCAAGGTGTACATCGACCTGGGGTTCTATGAAACCCTGAAAACCAAACTCGGCGCGCCGGGCGACTTTGCCCAGGCTTATGTGATCGCCCACGAGGTCGGCCACCATGTTCAGAACCTTTTGGGCATCACCAACAAGATGGAACAGATGCGCGGCAAGGTCAGCCAGGTCGAATACAACGGCCTCTCGGTGCGCCTGGAGTTGCAGGCCGACTGCTTCGCCGGCGTGTGGGCGCACCATGCGCAAAACGCGCGGCAGATTCTGGAGAACGGCGACGTGGAAGAAGCCATGAACGCGGCCGCCAAAATTGGCGACGACGCCTTGCAAAAAGGTTCGGGTGGCCGCGTGGTGCCTGAAAGCTTCACCCACGGCACCAGCGCCCAACGCACGCGCTGGTTCAACCAGGGTTTGCAAAACGGCAGCGTGAAGGGTTGTGACACCTTTTCGGCCCGGCAACTGTAAATTCGCGCAAAACGGGCCGGTGGGGGATAATCGGGGGTTGCCCTGTTTTCCCCCTGATTGATGAACTCCACTGTTATTGAACCTGAAATTTCCGACCTTGCCGATGCGCCCCTTGCCGTTGTGCCGGAGCTTACGACCGAGCTTGCTCCTGATTTGAGCGCGTTTTCGCAGCTGAATCTGGCCGAGCCGCTGTCCCGCGCGGTGGCCGAGCTGGGCTACGAGTCGATGACGCCGATCCAGGCCAAGGCGATTCCGCTGGTGATCCAGGGCCGCGACGTGATGGGCGCCGCCCAGACCGGCACCGGCAAAACCGCCGCGTTTGCTCTGCCACTCCTGCACCGGCTGCTGAAACACGAAAACAGCTCGACCTCACCCGCGCGCCACCCGGTGCGGGCGCTGGTGCTGTTGCCCACACGCGAGCTGGCCGACCAGGTGGCCAAAGCCATCAAGGCCTACGCCATCCACACCCAGATTCGCACCACCGTGGTGTTTGGCGGCATGGACATGAAGCCGCAGACGCTGGAGCTGAAAAGAGGCGTTGAAGTGCTGGTGGCCACGCCTGGCCGCCTGCTCGACCACATCGAAGCCAAAAACGCGGTGCTCAACCAGGTCGAATACGTGGTACTCGATGAAGCCGACCGCATGCTCGACATCGGCTTCCTGCCCGACCTGCAGCGCATCCTGAGCTTCCTGCCGAAGCAACGCACAACGCTGCTGTTTTCGGCCACGTTTTCGCCGGAAATCAAACGCCTGGCGAGCAGCTACCTGCAAGACCCGATCACGGTGGAAGTGGCGCGCTCGAACGCCACAGCGTCTACCGTGGAACAGCATTTTTACAGCGTGGGCGACGACGACAAACGCCACGCCCTGCACCAGATCCTGCGCCAGCGCCAGTTGAAACAGGCCTTCGTGTTTGTCAACAGCAAGCTGG
>JANMMR010000236.1:0-11601 GCA_031373455.1 Rhodoferax sp. | reverse complement strand
GCTACCCGCAACATTTGCTGAGCCAATTCCTGCGCAGATTTGTAGTCGCGCTTTTGGTACGCAATCTGGGTTTCAAGGAATCGGGTCTGCGGATTGTTCGGCGCCACCTTCTTCATCTGCACCATCTGCGCCGCAGCGCCTTCAACGTCGCTTTGCGTCAGCATGCTCGCGATGGCGTTGGCGTGTCCCGCCACATTGTCTGGTTTGATCTCAACCACCTTGCGGTAGGCTTCCAGAGACTCCTTGGGCTTGTTCACACCGAAGGCCAGCACGTCGCCTTTGAGCCGCCAGGCTTCAAAACTTCCCGGATTTTTGGCGATGACGTCATCCAGCGCCTTCAAGGCGCCGTCGAAGTCCTTTTGCACCGCTTTCTGACGGGCTTGCGCAATCAATGCCGGCGCGAATGCGGGGTCAGCCTCCAGAGCAGTTGCCAGCGCGCTTTGAGACAGCTCCGACTTGCCCATGGCCAAATAAGCCGACGCCATTACCGTCTGGAAATCGGCCTTTGCGGTCTTGCCGGTCAGTGTCGTATTGGCAAACTCGTCGGTGAGCTTTTTGAACTGCCCGCGTGCCAACATGGTCGACGCCAACTGCGAAATCACGTCGTCGGCGGTGTGTTTCAGTTCCAGTGAGCGGCGCAGCTCAATCTCGGCGTTGGCGAAGTCACCCGAAGCCGCCAGCGCCTTGCCCAGCAAAAACCGGCCTTCAGGCGACTCGGGATTTTTTTGCAGGGCATTCTTGATCTGGATAACAGCTGATTTTGGATCGCCCTTAGCCAGGTAGTCTTTTCCGGATACCAGCATGCCCTCCACATCCCCTCCGCCACAGGCCGCCAGCAGCAGCGCGGCACAGAGGGCCAGCGAGACCGGCAAACCTTTTGGAAATTGCTTGGTCATGTTCAGTTTTCCTGTCAAAGTGAGGAAATTGCTTTTCATTTCAGTCCCAGTCGGTGCATGAGATCGTACAAAGTCGGGCGGCTGACCCCCAGCAGCTCCGCCGCCCGCACCAAATTGCCATTGACCCGCGCGATGGCGGCAATGATGGCGTTTTTCTCGGCCCGGTCACGGATGACGCGCAGATCAAGCGAGTGATCCGCATCGGCAACCAGCAGCGGGTTCAAGCCTACATCGTCCGCGCTCAACTGGTTGCCGTCAACCATGATGACCGCACGTTTGATGCAGTTTTCAAGCTCCCAGATGTTGCCCGGCCAGGGGTGCGCTTCTATCGCCCGCACGGCATCTTCGTTGAGCGTCAAGGTGCCGCGATTTTGCTCCTGGGCGAAGCGCCGCACGAATGCGTGCGCCAACAAAGCCGCATCACCCACACGCGCCCGCAATGGCGGAATCTTCACCACGATTTCCGCAAGCCGGTAATACAGGTCTTCGCGAAAGCGCCCTTCCTTGCCCAACTGGTTCAAGTCCTGGTGCGTGGCGCAGACAATGCGCACGTCAACCGGTATTTCCTGTCGCCCGCCCACGCGCTCAATCGTGCGCTCCTGCAAAAACCGCAGCAACTTGGCCTGCAACGGGAAAGGCAAATCGCCGATTTCATCCAGCATCAGGGTGCCGCCATTGGCCACTTCAATTTTTCCCAGCGTGGTTTTGGCCGCGCCGGTGAAAGCGCCCTTCTCATACCCAAACAGCTCGCTCTCGAGCAGGTTCTCCGGGATGGCGGCGCAATTGATGGCGACAAACTTCTCCGCGCGCCGCGGTGAGCACTGGTGCAGGCCGCGTGCCAGCACCTCCTTGCCGGTGCCGCTTTCACCCAACAACAACACCGTGGCATTGCTGCTGGCCACCTTTTCAATGGTGCGGCAAATCCGCAACATTTCCGGATCACGCGTGGTCAGGCCGGCCATGGCGTCGGGTTGCTGGAATTCCCGAAGCCGCCGGTTTTCGCGTTGCAGCTCAAACAGCCGGAAAGCGCGGTCAACCGTCAGGTTCAGAAGCTCCGGCTCGAACGGCTTGGCAAAAAAATCGTAAGCGCCCAAGGCAACCGCGCGCAAGGCGTTGGCCTGGTCGTTTTGTCCTGTCAACACGATGACCTTGGTATCGGGAGCCACGGCCAGAATCTGTTCAAGCAGCTTGAACCCTTCGGACACCGAATCCGCGTCGGGCGGCAATCCCAAATCCATCGTGACGACGGCGGGCGAATGCCTGCGCATCTGCACCAGCGCGCTTTCGCGGTCACTGGCGGTGACGGCCTCAAATTTGTCGAGCGACCACTTGATCTGTTTTTGCAGCGCCAGGTCGTCTTCCACAATCAGCAGCGATTGCATTTTCTCGTTCGTCATCTCTCTTCCAGCGCATGTAGGTCGGATTCCGTCTGCATTTCAAACAGCGGAAGCAGTATTGTGACGCTGGTTCCGGCGTTCAATGCGCTGTCCACATCGATCTTGCCGCCCAACTCCTGCACATACTGGAAACTTTCGTAGGCGCCAATACCCATGCCGGCCTGTTTGGTGGTCTGGAAGGGTTTGAACAGGCGGTCGCGGATGAACTCCTGGCTCATGCCCTGGCCGTTGTCGGTGACCTCTATGCGCGCCTGCCCGGCATACCGGTCCAGCCGCAAGCGCACTTTGCCGCTTGCCGGCGTGGCGTCAAAAGCATTCTGGACGACGTGCCCGATGATGCGTTCGAGCCGCTCCTCATGCCCTCGGGTCGCCACACGGTCCTGAATGTCCACGTCCAGTTCGCGCCCGCGGCCTTCGGCCAAAGCCCGCATGCGGTCGGCAATTTCACACAGGTCGACGCCCACGGCGGTGCCCGGCGGTGTGGCCCCTTCGCGCAGCTGCAGCATGAGCTGGCGCATGCGGTCCAGGGAGTTTTCGACCGTCAGCACCATGTCGCGCTGGAATTCCGGGTTCTGGCTGTGGCGCTGGGCGTTTTTCATCATCAACGCCAGCTGCGTGACGATGTTCTTGAGGTCATGCACGACAAACGCCGACATGCGGTTGAACGCGTCGAACTTGCGCACTTCCAGCAAGGCCTCGGTGGCCTGCATCTGCGCCAGAAAACTGGCCGCTTGCCGCCCCGCTGTTTTCAACAGATCGTTGACCTCCCAATTCACTTCAACCCGGGTTCTGGCACGCGCCAGAATCACGAAACCAATCAACTCCTCCGAGGCCGTCAAGGGCACGATCAGCCAGGCCTGCTCGATGTCTTGCAACCAGGCCGGCAGGGTCAGGGTGCCATAACGCCGCGCAAATGAGCGGAACTCCTCCAGATTGATGACCCAGCCGCTGGTGATGAGAAACTGGCACAGTGGCGAGTCGGCCTCCTCGCGCGCGCCAGACTCCGGCTGGTTCCAGCGCGCCACCTGGCTGAACGACTTTTCGCCCCGGTTCTTCATCCACAAGCCGCCGCCCGGGCTCTCCAGCAGGTCGGCCAGTCCGCGCACCACCTGTTGGCCCATCTGCTGCGGGGTGTGTTGCCCGGACAGCGTCTGCGTGAACCGCAACCACTCTTCGCGGTAGTCGTAGCGGTAGCGGAAAAAATGTTTGCCCAGAAACACCTTCAGCTTGGCCCGCACGGACCCCGACAGCGCCAGCACAATCAGCAACAACAAGGCCAGGAAAACCATGCCCAGTTGCAAGGCACGGCCCCATTCGCCGCCGAAAAACCGCACGTAGTACCCGACGCCAGAGACAAAAATCAGGTAGACGCCAGCGATCAACAAGGTGGCCGAATGAAACGCCGCCTTGCGGGAAATCTGGATCTTCGAGATCCAGTTGTTGCGCCGGGTGCTGGCCAAAACCAGCAACGGCACCATCAGCGTGTGCACAGCGCCGCGAATGCTCAGGGCGTCACCATCGAGCCGGTTGAACAACACACCCTGGGAGTACAGGTACACGTCAAACAGCGCGGCACCGGCCAGGCCCAGGCACAGCGGCTTTATGTTCCACTGCGAATCTTCCGTGACGTTGCGGAACAGTTGCTCCACCAGCACCAGCACAAACACCGGCAGCGCCATGGAGCTGAAGAGCACCAGGCGCGCCGGATCCCCCAACATGGCTGAGCCGAAGAACGACAGTGTGCGGGCAAACAGGCCAAACACCAGCAACACCAGGGCCGAAGGCACCAGCCAGCCCATGCTGACCGGCAATTGGCCACCCCCGCGTTCGCGAAACAGCAGCAGCATGAAGGCAAACCAGAAACCGTAACGCAGAAGATCGGAAAGATCGGCCACCACCAGCAAACCCGGCTTGCCCGTGACCAAAAAGGCCAAGCCGAGCCAGCCCCAAAGGGCGCTGGCCACTACGGCCGCGAGAATGCAGTGTTCTGAAGCGCCCCGGGCCTTGCGGTGGTAGCCGAGTTGCAGCAGCCTCAGGGCAAATGCCAGGTAACTTGCGCCAACCAGGCCGTGGCTCCAGGCCGTCAGGGAAGAGGCACCACTGTCCATGCGCCAATAATCACGCGCTATTGCGCGCCTTTGCCCGTCAGCACCACACCCACGGTTTCGAACAAGACCACGAGGTCGAGAAACCAAGTGTGGTTCTTGACGTAATACAGATCGTACTGGAGTTTTTCGGCCGAGTCTTCCATGCTCGCGCCATAGTGGTAACGCACCTGGGCCCAGCCGGTCAGCCCGGGCTTGACGCTCAAACGCACCGCGTAATAGGGAATTTCCTGCGTCAGGGAGTCGACAAAATACGGCCGCTCGGGCCGCGGGCCCACCAGGCTCATGTCGCCCGCCAGCACCGTGAAGAGTTGCGGCAATTCGTCAATGCGCAGTTTGCGGATGATGCGCCCGACCCGCGTGACGCGGTCGTCTTCGGCGGTGGCCCAGCGCGGCTTGCCGTCTTGCTCGGCGTCGGTTCGCATGCTGCGGAACTTGACGACGTTGAAAAGCCGCCCGTTCAGGCCAACACGCTCCTGCAAATACAACACCGGCCCGCCGCTTTCGATCAATATCAAAACGCCCGTGATCAACATGACCGGCAGCGACACCACCAGCAGCACGGTGGCAAAGACGATGTCCAGAAAACGCTTGACGACGGTGCGTACCCAGCCCTGGTTGAATCCGTCGCCAAAAATCAGCCAGCCGGGGTTGACCGAATCGAGCCGGATCTGGCCCAGTGTTTTCTCGAAATGTGTGGCCACATCGACCACGCGCACACCGTGCAACTTGCAGTCCAGCAGCTCCCGCAGGGGCATGCTGCCGCCGCGCCGCTCGGTCAGTGCAATCACGATTTCGTCAACCTTTTGCTCGACCACAATGTCGGTGAGTGATTTGTCGGGTGTGAGCACGCCCCAGGCCGACACCTCGGTGGTGACTTCATTCGGCCCGGCGAAATAACCCACCAGATCGACGTTCGGGTCGGCCTTCTTGAGTGACCGGCCCACCAGCTTGGCCCGCGTGCCGGTGCCAAACACCAGGATGCGCTGGCGCACCATGGACTGTTTGCTCGAGTGCGCCGCATACACGCGGTGCGCCAGCACCACGATCAGGCAGGCGGCGACGATCAACACAAACAACTTGCGGTCAGACAGCGGCAGCGGCAGGACATTGAAGATGCCAAACGCCAGCGCGGAGGTCATCGAGAGGCTCAATACCGCACGCGCGCGCGATTGGCCCACGGTGCGGTTGTGCACCCGCTGGTAAAAGCCCAGCCCCGAATTGATGGCCAGCATGCCAATGGCCAGCAGCACGGCGCCGGTGAGGGCCACCGGGAAACCGGCGCTCAGGTCCTGCGTTTGCCAGACGACAGCAAACATGACGATGGCCATCACCAGACCCAAATCGAAAAATAGCTGCAACAAGGTCTGCCGCGGCAGATAGTGGCTGAAAATTTTGATCATGTGCCAAAGGCGAAAGCCGACAACAACGACGTTTTTGTAAGCATACGATGCATAAGCTGTGATGATAAGGCGTCACAGGGGCGATCAAATGCGCCTTTTGGTCCCAGCCAACTGATTCGCAAGGAAAATCAGGAAAAATAGCAAGAAAGTCACTCTGGGCGCGTCCAGAACACTGCTTACCATGCCCAAAAGCAGCGCTCCGAGAATCGACGCCCCGACGATCGCGGCGCTCTGGCGGGCCTGCGGCTGTACAGCCAAAAGGCGCCCCAAAATGGTGCCAACCAGCGCCACAAACAGCAGCAGCCCGGCCAGTCCACGCTCGATCAGCAACTCCAGGTAGAGGTTGTCGATGTGCCAAGGCAGGTAATAACTGCCCGCGCTCGGGAACCAATGCGCCAAGCCTTGGGAAAAATCGGCATTCGCGGCCAGGGGCTGCCCGGTCGGGTTGAGCAACTGAAGATGGCGGATGTCCAGAACCACTCCCGGCGCAAAAACGGCAATCGACAACACCGCGCTTCGCGCCACGGCAGAGTCATCGAGCTGAAGACCGGCGCCACGCAGCGTCACGACCATTCTTTGCCACGGACCCTGGTCGCCAACAGGGCCGCCGCCGGAAACGGCGCCGCCACGCAAAGACATATACCGCGCCAGGCACTCGCCTTCGTAAAGCAGGTGTTTCTCGCACACCTTGAGCATGATGCGCGTTGAGCCGGACGCCCGGGCTTCCAGCGCTACCGTGTAGCCGCTGCCAGCCCGCTGCGTGGGCGCTTGCTTGAGCCACTGGGCTACCGGCACGTTCACACGCTGGTTCAGCATGAACAGCCCGCCGATTTCCGGCTCGGTCAATGGCCCGGCAAGGCGCGCAAAGGGCTGTTCAATGGCAATCGGCGGCACCGCCTGAAACTGCGGCGCGTCGGGCGTCTCGCGCAGGAGCTTGAGCGTGCCGGAAAATTCAGTGTGTGGACCGAGCTGGGCGTATTGCCCCGGAAACCGGCCCAGGCCAATGCCCACCAGCCAGTCGGAAGGCGTCTGCAACAGGCCCACGCCGCGCCGCCAATGCGCCACCCGGTCGTTAAGGTCGTCTTGCGACTGCGCGACCCGTTCCGCCAGAAAACTGCTGCCCGCCGCCACCAGCGCGATCTCCAAGCTCAGCAAAGTGACCAGCCAGAAGCTCGCCCGGCGGCGCCACGCCCGGCCCAGCGGCTCGCGCCAGTCGAGCCCGGTTTTTTGTGCCCAGTGGCCGATGGCCAGCAAGACCAGCGGCAAGGCCACAGCGACATACACACCGCGCGAAAACGTCGTCAACACGGCGTAACAGGTGAGCAGTGCCAGGAGCGCCAGCGGGAACCAGTGCCGCCAGGAACGCGAACGTGCCAGGGCCCAGACAACAAACGGGGTAGCCAGCGCGAAATAGGCGTCGACGGCAGCGCCGCCCACGTGCATCTCCCAAAACATCGCCGTGGTGCGGTAGCGGGTGGAGAAATTGAACAGGCCGGGGAAGGCCAGCCGCTCCCAGAGCACCACCACCACCACCATTGACAGACCCGCCAACATGCCCGCCCCGACCGGCTGGAAAACCGCCGCGCTGCATCCAGCCTGTGCCATCTCGCGCCGTAGCAGCGGCACACACAGCAGCGCGAACACCAGGCTCTTGGCCAGCCGCAGGCTGTTGAGCGGGTCACTGTAGTCTTGCCAGAGACCCGATTCGCGCAGGCCGGCGAGCGCCTGGCCCAATCCGTCGGCGGTGAAACCGCGCCAGGCAGAAACCAGCGAACTTACGGCAAAAAGCGCGACCAGGAGCCATACGGCGTTGGCGGCGGCTTTGGGTTCAGCCGCCGAATCCAGAGAATCCACCAAATCCGCAGAATCTGGCGAATCCATCACCAGCGGCTTCGCCCGCGCCGCGGCTGGCTCAAAGGCCATGCGGCCGTAACCCGTTGCCAGTACACACAGCAACAGCAGGTCAAACTCGTCCACCATCAGCCAGCCCGTCCAGGGCAGGAAATTCAATACCGGCAAAGCGGCGGGCAGCAGGAAAAGCCAGAGGCGCCGCTGCCACAAAAGCGCAACCCCGGTGGCGTAAAAAGCCGCCAAGGCCAGGGTGGGTGAGAGCGGGTGTAGCCCGCAAATGGCCATCGCGGCGGCCAGGCAAAGTGCGGCAATCAGCGCGGCAGCGCCGTTTGACAGGCGCATCACCCGCCCACCCCAATCACATCACTTACGCCGCAACCCAATTCAAAACCGCCACCGAAGCCGATGCCAAGCCTTCTGCGCGACCAGGGCGCGACCACACCTGAAAACATAGGGAAAATGAATGCTATATTTTTAATAGCAAACATTGTTTATTTCACGTGACTTGAGGGCCGAAAAAGCTTGAAATTTGGCGATTTTTGATCCAAAACGATAATTTGTTAACACTCATGTTAATTATTATCGAAAATGGCAAAATAATTAACATGCAAGTTAATTTTGTCGTTCATCAGAAAAATTCACCCCACCAGCACTTCCACACAGTCCGGGTGGCCCAGAAACCCGTGCGGCGAAGCGCTGGCTCCGTACGCGCCCGACTGGAACACCACCGCCAGGTCACCCACCTGCGCCACCGGCAGTTGCATGCGGTCGGCCAGCAAATCCAACGGCGTGCACAGCGGGCCGACGATCGAAGACGCTTCCCGTTCGGTGGCGTCCATGCGGTTGCCAATCGCCGCCGGGTAGTTTTTGCGCACAACCTGACCAAAATTGCCCGAGGCCGAGAGGTGGTGGTGCAAGCCGCCGTCGGTCACCAGAAACACCTGGCCGCGCGAAATTTTGCGGTCCAGCACACGCGCCACGTACACGCCCGCTTCGCCCACCAGGTAACGGCCCAGCTCAATCACAAACTCGGCCTGCGGCAACTCGGTTTTGGCGCGCTCCAGCAGGCGAGCCAGGTTGTCGCCAATCGGCGCCAAGTCAAGCCGCTGCTCACCGGGGAAATACGGAATACCAAAACCGCCGCCGAGGTTCAGAAAACGCACCGCTTGCGGCGCGATCTGCGCCAGCCGCAACGCCAGTTCGTAAGATTTTTGCTGCGCTTCGCAGATTGAATCGGGCCGCAGGTTTTGCGAACCGGCAAACAGGTGAAATCCTTCAAACGCCAGCCCGGCCGCCTTGATTTGCACCATCAGCTCGGGCATTTGCTCCACGTCCACGCCAAACTGTTTGGGGCCGCCGCCCATCTTCATGCCCGAACCCTTGAGCTCAAAATCCGGGTTGACACGCACGGCAACACGGGCGGGCAAGCCCAGCTCGGCGGCGATTTTTTCCAGCGCGCCGATTTCCCGGAACGATTCCAGGTTCACCAGCACGCGGGAGGCCACCGCCTGGCGCAATTCCGCGTCGCGTTTGCCCGGGCCGGCAAAACTCACCTCGCGCGGGTCGGCGCCGACGTCCAGCGCGACTTTAAGCTCGCCGGCCGAAGCCACGTCAATGCCGTCAACCAGGCTGGCCATGAAGGCCACCAGCGCCGGCATCGGGTTGGCCTTCATCGCGTAATGCAGTTTCACGGTTTTGGGCAGGGCCGCGCGCAGCTCGGCCACGCGCGCGCGCAGCAGGCCGCGGTCGTAGGCGTAAAACGGGGTTTGCCCCACCCGCGCGGCCAGGCGGCTCAAGCGCTCGCCGCCGACGACCAGCTCGCCGCCCTCGACGGCGAACTGGTTCATCGCGGCGTGAACGGGCAAGGTGCGAGTGGCTTCAGTCATGGCGGGTCGGTTCATTCATGGCGGGCCACCCAGTCGGTGGAGAGCAATTTGCGGTCAATCTTGCCGTTGGGGTTGCGCGGCAAGGGGCCGTCAACAAACTCGACGCCGGCGGGCACCATGTAGGCGGGCATGCGCGCGCGGCACTCGACCATCAAGGCCTGGTGCACGGCGGGCACTTCGGGCGTGGGGTGCGTGGCGATCACCTGGATGGCGTGCCCGAGGCTCGGGTGGTCCACACCAAAAGCCACACATTCGCCCACCAGTTTGGTGGCATAGAGGATTTCCTCGACCTCCACCGGGCTCACGCGGTAACCCGAGGTTTTGATCATCTCGTCGCGCCGGCCGATGAAATACAGAAAACCTTCAGCGTCTTGCCGCACCGTGTCGCCGGAAAACACCGCGTATTCCGGCAGTTGCAGGCCACTTTGACGGCCGGGCGCGTCGGGTGCCAGCAGTTTGTAACGCTCGGCAGTTTTTTCAGCGTCGTTCCAGTAACCCATGCCCACCAGCGCGCCCCGATGCACCAGCTCACCCGGCTCTTCGGGTGCGCAGGGCGTGCCGTCTTCGCGCAGCACCAGAATTTCAGCGTTGGGGATCGCCTTGCCAATTGAATCCGGGCGCCGGTCGACCTCTTCGGGCGGCAAATAGGTGGAGCGGAAGGCTTCGGTGAGCCCGTACATCAGAAACGGCTGGGCCTTGGGCGCGCGCTGGCGCAGGGCCGTGAGTGTCTCCAGCGGCATGCGCCCGCCGGTGTTGGCGAAATAACGCAGCTTGTCGTTGATGGCGGCTGGCCACTCCAGTTGCGCCAACTGGATGTACAGCGGTGGCACGGCGGTGAGCCCGGTCACTTTTTCAAGCGCCATCGCCTTGAGCACGTCGCGCGGCATCAAATAATTGAGCAGCACCACGCGCGCGCCGGTGTGGAAGGCGGTGGTCAGCTGGCTGAAGCCGGCGTCAAACGAGAGGGGCAATGCGGCCAAGAGCGTGTCATGCGGGCCGTTGCGCAAATACGCGGCGACACTTTTCGCGCCCGCCACCATGTTGCGGTGCGACAGCACCACACCTTTGGGGCGGCCGGTGCTGCCCGAGGTGTACAAAATCGACAACATGTCGCTGTCAATCACGCGGTGGCCTGCACGTGCCGGGGCGGCCATCACATCTGGCCAGCTGTGGCGTGCCCACGTCGCTGGGGTGGCTTGCGGCTCCGCAGCCACAGCGCCAGTAACGATCACATGGCGCAAGTCCGGGCAAGCCGCCAACGCCGCTTGCAGCGGGCCCAGGCGCTCGGGTGATGTGACCAGCACGCGCACATTGCAGTCGCGCAGGATGAAGGCCACCTGTTCGGGTTTCAGCAAGGGGTTGACCGGCACAAATACGCCGCCCGCCGCCGGTGCGCCAAAACTGGCAACCACCGTTTCGAACCTTTTTTCGAGGTAAATCGCCACGCGTTCGCTGCGCGCCAGGCCGAGCGACATCAGGCCGTTGGCGAAACTCTGCACCTGCCCGGCCAGCTCGCCGTAACTGGCATGTTGCGCGCCATAGGTCAACGCGGGGGCTTCTGGCGTGCGCCGCGCTGTCTCGAGAATCAGCGCATGCAACAAGGTGGAATCAGTCATGGGCGGGGGTGAAAGTCCTCTGTCAGCGGTAAAAAGCCCGCTTGTGAAAAGTATCTCACAGCGTCACCGGGGCCCCGAGGGCTTGAACCTTAGAATCAGGCGAGAGGCACCGGCTGCCCCCATCTCCGTGCATTTCCCCCATTTTCCCAAGGAGCGACTGACTTGAACGCGTTGAAAGAAACACTTCGCATCCTGGACGAAGTTTTGAGCCTTGGCGGCCGAAGTGCCTCGTTCTCGCGCGACACCGCCCTCTTGGGCGCCATTCCCGAGCTCGATTCCATGGCCGTGGTGACGCTGATCACCAGCTTCGAGGAGCAATTGGGCATCATCGTCGATGACGACGACATCGATGGGTCAACCTTCGCCACGGTCGGTTCCCTGGCTGATTTTGTCAGCGGCAAACTCGTCGGATAAATGGAATCTTGCCGCACCGGCGCGCATTGTCCT
>JANMMR010000227.1:0-5715 GCA_031373455.1 Rhodoferax sp. | reverse complement strand
CCACTACCGGGCCGGCACCCTGGACATCCACGATTACGTGCGGTTCGCCACAGACGCGCTGCGCCGCCAGGGCGCCGTCAAGTCGGTCGCGGCGCACAACCGATACATGAGCGAAGTGATTCACCCGGCGATCACGCCTGCAGCCCAGGCGCTGATTGCGCAGCACCGCAGCGCCGGTGACGAGGTGGTGATCGTCACCGCCACCAACGAGTTTGTCACGCGGCCCATTGCCGAGGCCTTTGGCGTTGCCGAGCTGATCGCTGTCGAGCTCGAGCGCGATGCCGCCAATGGCTGGTTCAACGGCGAAATCAAAGGTGTGCCCAGCGCCCGCGAAGGCAAGGTGACGCGGGTGGAACAATGGCTGGCTGCGCGCCAACTCGGCTGGGCCGACGTGGAGGCGACTTTTTACACCGACTCCATCAATGACCTGGCCCTCATGGAGAAAGTGGCGCACCCGGTGGCCACCAACCCGGACGACGCGTTGCGGCAAATCGCGAGAGAGCGCAATTGGCGCATACTTGACCTTTGGACACGCCCATAAATCCATTTTTCGGGGGAATTGCCGCACAAAGCGTAGCGAACACGTGGCATTCGGCGGTGCTCACAATCCTCATGCACCGAAAGTGCATTCCGGTTGCTGCGCTCCGGGCGCCTTGCACTTCATCCCTAAAAATGAATTTCTGAGCGCGTCCATCCATTGAGGAAGCAGAAAAAAATTGATCAAAAAATTCATCGAAAACCTGTTTGAAAAAGCCACCGGCAGCCGTGGCAAAAAGCCGAAATTCGGCAAACGCCAGGAGATCGCGGCGGCGGACCATGGCATTGACCCGGCGAAGGTCGACGAACGCGCCGCCAATGTGGTGCGCACCCTCAAAGAAGGCGGGTTTGAGGCCTACATCGTCGGCGGCGCGGTGCGCGACATGCTGGTGGGCCTTACCCCGAAAGACTTTGACGTGGCCACCAACGCAACGCCTGAGCAGGTCAAGGGGCTGTTCCGCCGCGCCTTCATCATCGGGCGGCGTTTTCGCATCGTGCACGTGGTATATGGGCGCGGGCGTGAGCACGAGGTGATCGAAGTCTCCACGTTCCGCGCTTACCTCGACAACGCAGCAGCCGAAGCCGTGGCCGGCAACGAGAAAACCAGCAAGAGTGAACTCGCCGGCATGAAACACGCGGTCGATTCAACCGGCCGCGTGCTGCGCGACAACGTCTGGGGCCCGCAGGATGAAGACGCCACCCGGCGTGACTTCACCGTGAACGCGATGTATTACGACCCCGAGACGCAGATCGTGGTCGATTACCACGGCGGCATGGCCGACGTGAAAAAGCGCCAGATTCGCATGATTGGCGACGCCGCCACGCGTTACCGCGAAGACCCGGTGCGCATCATCCGTGCCGTGCGTTTTGCCGCCAAGTTGAGCCCGCTGGGCTTCAAACTCGACGCCAAAACCGCCGCGCCGCTGGTCAAATCCCACGAGTTGCTGGCCGATGTGCCACAGAGCCGCCTGTTTGACGAAATGCTCAAGCTGCTGCAAACCGGGCACGCGCTGGCCTCCATCGAGCAGCTCAAGTTGCTGGGCCTGGCCCGGGGCATTTACCCGCTCCTGGACGTGGTGGTGGAGCGGGCTGCAACGCCGTTTGTCCAGGCCGCGCTGAAAGACACCGACCGCCGCGTGGGTGAAGGCAAACCGGTGGCGCCGAGTTTCCTTTTGGCCTGCGTGTTGTGGGAAGACGCCCGCGACGGCTGGGCCAAGCGGCAAAACCAGGGCCAGAACAGCTTTCCGGCGCTGAACGACGCGATCGAAGACGTGTTCAATGCGCGCATTGGCGATGTGTCTGGCCGTGGCCGCCTGGCCGGCGACATGCGTGAGATCTGGCTGATGCAAACGCGTTTTGAAAAACGCACCGGCAGCGCCGCCTTCGGCCTGGTCGACCAGCCGCGTTTTCGCGCGGCGTTCGATTTCATGCGCCTGCGCGCCGACGTCGGTGAGGTCGAGGAGTCGCTGGCCGACTGGTGGCAGGAGTTTTCCATGGCCACCGATAGCGAGCGGCAAGACCTGGTTGACCTGGTGCGCGAGGAGCAGCAGCGCAGGCCGCGCATGGCGCGGGCGCCGTCTCCACAGACAGCGCGGGCACCCCGGCCAGCCTCGGGCGCGGCGCTTGCGGACCCGGCCCTTGGTGTTACAGCGACAAGCGCGCCAGAGTCAAAGCCTGAAGATGTGGGCCACGAACAGGAGCCCGCCAGCGGCGATGCCCCCAAACGCCGCCGTCGGCGTCGGCGCCCCGGGGGCAATGCCGGTGGCAACGCAGGCGGTGATACGGGTGGTGGCACGAACTGAGGCCTTCATCGGCCTGGGCGCCAATCTGGGCGATGCCCGGGCCGCCGTTGTAGAGGCCATTGCCCGGATCGCCTCCTTGCCGCAAACGCGCCTGGTGCGCCAGTCGTCGCTGTACCAGAGCGTGCCGGTTGACGCGGGTGGTGACGATTACGTCAATGCCGTGGTTGAAATTGCCACTGCGCTCGCTCCATTGCCGCTGCTGCGCGAGCTCCAGCAGCTGGAGCAACAGGCTGGCCGCCAGCGCCCCTACCGCAACGCGCCACGCACGCTGGACCTGGACATTCTGTTGTATGGCGACATGCAGCTCGATTCGCCGGATTTGACCCTTCCTCATCCGCGCTTGTGGGAGCGTGGCTTTGTCGTGCTGCCCCTGGCGGAGATTGCGCCGGCGCGGGTTTCAGCGGCGCAGCGACTGGCGGTGTCTGCGGGTGAGTCCGGGCAAATTGTGAATAAATTACTTTGAAATTTATTGAATTAACTTTAACCAATGAAAGTCACGAATTTATTTAATAATTTGCTATTAAAAACATATTAAAAATGTATATTTTATATATAAATCAAGATATAATATCACTAATACACAATATTAATTCGAGTTTTCAAAAAAAAATTAACACCCATGTTAATTAATGAAAACCCAACAGGGCGGTCATTCCACTTCGGCAATCATCTCAATCTCCACGCAGGCGCCCAGCGGAATTTGAGCCACGCCAAACGCACTGCGCGCGTGCGCGCCTTTCTCGCCAAAGACTTCGGCGATCAGTTGGCTGGCGCCATTGGTCACCAGATGCTGCTCGGTGAAGTCCGGCGTTGAGTTCACCAGAGACATCAGCTTCACGATGCGTTTGACGCGGTTCAGGTCACCCACGGCTGCGTGCAGCGTGCCCAGCAGATCCACTGCCACTGCGTGCGCGGCGCTTTTGCCCTCTTCGGTGAAGATGTCCTTACCGAGTTTGCCAACCCAGGGCTTGCCGTCTTTTTTGGCGATGTGGCCGCTCAGGAACACCAGTTTGCCCGTCTGCACAAACGGCACGTAAGCTGCTGCCGGGGCTGAAACCGGTGGCAGGGTGATCCCTAGGGTAGTCAGTTGGTCGTAGACATTCACGGTGGCTCCTTTGAGGCAGAAAAAACGTCGATTGTCGATAGTTTCTGCCGGGCCAGGTGCGCTGCCGAAAGAACATGGGAAAACCCCAATGAACCAAACGGTACATCGCCTTAGAATTTGTGTACCAAACAGTTCATAGCCACCCCGAACACCCTTGGCCCGAGCATGCTGAAACTCATCGTCCACCGCCTGTTGTTGTCGATTCCCCTGCTGTTTGCGGTGACTTTCCTCACCTTTTTCCTCAACAGCTTTGCCCCGACCGACCTGGCGCGCACCTTGTTGGGCGCCGACGGCACGGCTGAGCAATACAACGCGATGCGCATCGAGCTAGGGCTGGACAAACCCCTGATCGTGCAATACGGCGCCTGGGTCGCCAAGGTGCTGCAGGGCGACCTGGGTGTGTCGTTCTTCACCAAGGAGTCGGTCTCGGCGCTGCTCAACGGGCGCATTGGCGTCACGCTGGCGATCATGGTGGGCGTGCTGGTGGTGCTGGTCACTGTGGGCATCACGCTGGGGGTGCTGTCGGCCATCAAGGGCGGCTGGCTCGGCCGCCTGCTGGACACCCTCTCGCTCTTCGGCCTGATCTTCCCCTCGTTTTTCGTCGCCCTGATCTACATCATGGTCTTTGCCGTCTGGCTGCGCTGGTTTCCGGCCACCGGTTACACACCGTTTGTGGCCGACCCGAAGGCTTGGGCCCTGGGCCTCGTGCTGCCGATACTCGCCGTGGCCACCTACACCACCAGTGTGGTCGCCAAACAAACGCGGGACGCCATGAACGACGTCATGGGCCGCGACTTCATCCGCAGCCTGCGCGCCAGCGGCATTTCCGAAGCCTCGGTGATCTTCAAACATGCCCTGCGCAACGCTGCGCTGCCGGTGGTCACGGTGCTGGGCGGCGTGATAGTGGCCGCTCTGGCCGGCGCCGTGTTTGTGGAGCGCGTTTTCGTGCTGCCGGGCCTGGGCAGCCTGGCCGTGGGCGCCGCCGACCAAGCCGACGTGGCCTTGATGCTGGGCTGCACCCTGTATTTCGCGCTGCTGAGTGTGGCCATCAACCTGCTGGTTGACCTGAGTTACGGCTGGTTGAACCCCAAGGTCCGCCTGGAGTGAACCGGCCAAAAAGCAAGCCGGCAAAACCATGAGCAATCCTTCAACTCCCCGTTCTCAGGCACAGACAGCGCCGGTGTCGTATCTCGGGCGTTTGCTCAAAAAGCCGCTGGCGCTGGTGGCCATGGCCTGGCTGGTGCTGGTGATCGTGTGCGGTACTTTTGCAAAACAGATTTCGTCATTTGATCCGCTGGACCAGGAGCTGCTGGACGTCAAACAGCTGCCCTCCGCGCTGCATTGGCTCGGCACTGATGTGCTGGGCCGCGACATCCTCTCGCGCCTGATGCACGGCGCCGGCCCAACGCTCGTTGGCGTGTTGCAGGCGATTGTGGTCGCGGCCACCCTGGGCATCCTGATTGGCGTGAGCGCCGGTTATTTCCGCGGGCGCTGGGACAAGTGGGTCACCCAGTACGTCAACTTGATGCAGGCCATGCCCTTCATCGTCACCGCGCTGGCGGTGTTGATGGTGTTTGGCCGCTCCATGATGGCGGCGATGGTGACCTTTGGCATTTTGGCCTCCAGCGGCATGATCCGCGTGATCCGCAGTGTGGCGCTGGGTGTGCGCGAGGAGCTGTACATCGAGGCGGCGCGCATCAGCGGCCTGTCAGATGCCGCCATCATCGCGCGCCACGTGTTGCCGCGCATTGCCGGGCCGATCATCGTGCAGTTGTCGCTGTTTTCGGCGGCGGCGGTGACGATCCAGACCGGCATCAGCTTTCTGGGCTTGGGTGTCATTCCACCGGCACCCACCTGGGGCGGCATGATTTACGAGGCCTCGGCCAGCGTGAACGATTTTCCGTGGATGCTGGTGCCATCGGGCCTGGCCGTTGCCTTGACGATTCTGGCGTTTGGCCTGCTGGGCGACGCGTTGCGCGACACGGCGGTTGAAACCTGGGCGCGGGCCACCACCAAAAAGGCCGCTACCGCCATCGCGCTCGATCCCAATGTGGCGCCCCTGGCTGCCGATGTGGTGCTGGCCGTGCGCAACGTGACCATCCGCGCCATCCACAACCCGGCCGCGCGCCCGCTGGTCAATCAAATCAGTTTTCAGCTGAAGGCTGGCGAAACGATGGGCATTGTGGGCGAGTCGGGCAGTGGCAAAACCCTCACCTCGCTGTCGCTGCTGGGCCTGCTACCGCCGGGCACCGAAGCGGTTTCGGGCGAAGT